>NZ_JAUBQD010000028.1:0-88980 GCF_036701085.1 Microcoleus sp. Pol7_A1 | reverse complement strand
AAGAATGGTTTTCTCAGATACTAGCTCAGGCACAAATATGATTTTTTGTCAACTTAATTTAGATGCGTTTACCCTGCTAGCCCTACCAGAACTTCGCTGCACCTTTGGCGGACGTTCTATTGTTCCGGATGTCGCGATTTTTGTTTGGAATCGCATTCCCCTAGACGCTGACGGCGAAATTGCCAATACATTTAATGCTCACCCAGACTGGACAATAGAAATTTTGTCTCCATCCCAAAGCCAAACCAAAGTTACAAACAATATTTTGCACTGTTTGAATGCCGGTTGTCAGATGGGTTGGTTGGTCGATCCGTATGAAAAAAACATTTTAGCCTATCCCGCAAGGCAGCAGCCGATTTCACTGCAAGAACCAACAGATATACTTCCGATGCCTAACTTTATGCCGGAAATGCAGTTGACTTTAGGCGAAGTTTTTGGCTGGCTCAAACCAGGGAATATTTAAAAGGTAAAACTAAAACGTAAAACGATCTCGCGCTTGATTTATTATTCGTCGCCGATCGCGATCGAATCATGTTGACGAAAAACTACATATCCAGCAGCCATGAATATTCATACTGACGTACCGTTTCGATTCGAGTCCGAATGCTTCCTGTGGGTCGTAGAAAACGTTTATAGTTCCAAGGAGTGCGATCGCCTGATTTCTCTGATTGAAGCATCTGCACCGGCGATCGCGACAAATAATCCGATGTTCCGCGACCAGGATCGCGTCATCAGGGACGACCCGGAAATTTCCGCAGATTTGTTTCGGAGGCTTCGTCCCCACATTCCCGATCGCATGGGTAACTTTGTTTTAGTGGGCTTGAACGAACGTCTGAGGATGTATCGCTATCGATCGGGTCAGCGATTTGCCCCTCACATGGATCATTGGTATTGTCCAAGTGATTCTCAGGTGACTCTTCACAGCGTTCTCGTGTACCTGAACGCTGATTTCGAGGGGGGAGAAACTCGCTTCACCGAACAACTCGAACATACCGTAGTCCCCAAAACTGGTATGACTGTGATTTTCCAACACAAACTCACGCACGAAGGATGTACAGTCAGAACTGGTACGAAGTATGCGATGCGTACCGATGTTATCTATGAAAGATTAGAAGGGAAGTAGCATCGAATTTAATTATCTACCCATTCTTTTATAAGGCAGTTCTTATATTATTGTGGTAAGTATTTTTTGCCATTTTTTCAACCCGGCAATTTCAAACCTTCTCCTGAACATTTTCTCCCAACAAACCCCCTGGCCTAAAAGCCAAAATCACCACCAAAACCCCAAACACCCAAGCATTAGTCCAGCGACTCGACAAATACTGATCGCTCAAAGACGAAAGCAACCCAATCAAAACCCCTCCTAACATCGCCCCCACAATATTGCCAATTCCCCCCAAAACCGCCGCCGTAAAAGCTCTCAAACCCGCCGTAAACCCCATCGTAAACACAATCGTATTGTTGTACAAACCAACCAAAATTCCCGCCGAACCCGCCAAAGCTCCACCAATCAAAAAAGTCAGAGCAATAATCTGATCTACATTAATCCCCATAATTTTAGCAGCATCGCGGCTTTGAGCCGTTGCCCGCATCGCCTTTCCCAGACGAGTGTACTGGACAAACAGATGAAGCAAAACCATCAATACCACAGCCACCACCAACACAATTAAATCTTTCGTAGTAAATACAATACTCGTTTGAATTCCCAAAAACTTGAGAATATCAACTCGCGGCAATAAATCGGGAAAGCTTTTCGGAGCCGCCGAATTAGAACCCATCACCGGAATAAAAGCTTTCAATCCTCCCCAAAATAACCCCATATTTTGGAAAATAAAAGAAACTCCAATCGCTGAAATTAAAGGAGCCAAACGGGGAGCATTTCGCAAAGGTCGATAAGCATACTTTTCGACAACAATATTCAGTCCAGCACAAAACACCGAACATACAATTAAACCGACTAACATCACCGGTATAGCAATACCTAAAGGCGCGCCGTCTTGAATGCCAAAAGCCCCGAATACAGTTAGGGAAGCAAAAGCACCCAACATATACAAATCGCCGTGAGCAAAATTGATTAACTCAATAATGCCGTAAACCATCGTGTAACCCAAAGCAATAATTGCAATAAGCGCCCCGTTGACCAAACCCACTAACAATTGTTGAATCAAAACTTCAGGACTGCTGGCTATTTCTCCTAAAATTTTCGGCAAATCAAATCCTGCGATCGGGCCTAATAGCAAAACTATATAAACTACACCTAGATATAAGAGAATACTTTTCCAGTTTTTCATGTTTTTGAGTAATTGGGAATTGAGAATTGAGAATTAGGAATTGGGAATTGAGAATTGGGAATTGGGAATTGGGCATCGGGCATGGGACATTGGAGGGAGAAGGAAAAAGGCAGAATTTTTTATTATCCCTTCTTCCTTCTTCCTTCTTCCCGATATCCATTACATCCGTTGTAAAATCCGTTGCCGAACTTCCCTCTTCCTTCTGATTAATTATTCCGTCTTGAGCGCATTCACGAACTCCCACTTACCGCCTTTAACAACATTTCCTGACATTGTAGTCAAGCTCGTGTCGCCGTTGGTGTCAAAACTCCAAGTGCCGAGTACCCCGTTAAAATCTTTAGTAGCCAAGACAGCTTCGCGGATAGCAGCGCGGTCATTTTTGCAAACTTTATTAATTGCGCCGATCGCAACTTTAGCAGCTTCATAGGCGTATGCTGCATAAGCTTCCGGTTCAGCATTATATTTTGCCTTGTAACTTTCGTACCACTTCGCACCCACACCAGTCAATTCTTGAGGAGGCAAGCCGCCAAAAGTAGCATAAACTCCTTCGGCATCTTTGCCTCCGGCATCGATTAAAGCTTGATCTTTAATGCCGTCCGGCCCCATGAACTTGACTGTATCAGCCGTCATCCCGACATTTCTGATGTCTTTAATTATTTGTCCGGCGTTGCTCTGAGTAGTGCCTCCGAAGTAAATCAGGTCTGGATTTAAAGCTTTGATCTTATTCATTAACGCCTTGTAGTCGCTAGCTTTAATATCAATTCCCTCTCTTCCGAGGACTTGAATTCCCAACTTTTTAGAAGTTGCTTCAAAAACATCAGCGATGCCTTTGCCGTAGAGTTCTTGGTCGTCGAGAATGTAGACTTTTTGCACGCCTAAAGATTTTGCCCAGTTGCCAGCTACAGCACCTTGAAGGTCGTCAGCGGGGACAACGCGGGTGAAATTGCGAGTGCCTGCGGGATAATAAACGTTGGGTTCTTTGGCTTCACCTTTTCCTGGTTTAGTCAGTCCCGGATAAGTGTTGGCCGGACTGATCATGACGATGTTAGCTTGGTTGAGCACGGGAATGGAAAGTTTGGCTGCACCGGAGTTATAGTGACCGATGGCGGCAACTACCGAACCGTCAGCAACGGCTTTGTTCGAGTTGGAGGTTACTTGGCCCGGGTCCCATTTGCCAGCGGCGGCAGTGGCATCGTCGAGCACTTCGTATTCGATTTTGATTTTGCCGTCGCAAGCTTTGGAGTCGGTTTCGGCAAGTGCTTGTTTGATGCCGTTGACCATTGTTTGAGATTGACCCAATGCGCTACCCGTCATCGGCAGCATGGAGACTATTTTGACGGTATTTGGATCTCCGGGGCTGCTGACTGCGACGGGAGTGGCTGCGGGACTGGTTCCGGTAGTTGTGGCGGTGGGTGCTGGAGGATTTTGACAGCTAGCGCACAGAGATGCTATCCCGGCGGCGAGGAGTAATGTCCGCAGCCCCCCGGTGTTGAGATTTTGTGTTGGGTTGGTTTTTGTGGGTGTGGGACTTTTGCCCCCTGACTTCTGGGAAAAGTTCATAGGTTGGTTTGTTTGTTGCTTGCGTCTTAGCATATTTTCACTCTGTAAGTCTGTAAGTCAAGAGTTAGCACAAGTTTAAAAAATTTGTGTCAACTATCAAAAACAGACCTAGAAAGGCAACATCAGGACTTAGGCCGCTCCTGTCTCAGGGGCGGCGGGGACTGCCCGTACAATGCGTGAGTTCACGATTCCATCGCAGTTAACTAGATCCGCGATCACGGATTCAGTAGATGTGTTGACATTGTGTATACAAAAATCATAATATAAATATGCTAGGGCTACTGGCTCTAATTACTAATGTATCTAGCCAGAGGTAACTGTTATGCACCCGCCACCATCTGAAGAATCAGTCAGCCAGACCCGTGATGTGACAATTAACATTCGAGCTCAGCCGAATCAACGCGCTCTCATCGATCGCGCGGCCCAATTACAGGGAAAGAGCCGATCGGAGTTCATGCTTGAATCAGCTTACCAAAAAGCTCAAGATGTGATTCTAGACCGCTGTTTTTTTGGGTTAGATGAACTTAAATTTAAGCAATTTTTGGCGCTGCTGGATGCACCGCCGACGCCAAATCAGAAGCTAAACGCATTACTAAAAACAAAATCTCCGTGGGATTAGATCGAGATTTAGGCCAACTCTGCCCGCCTGAAAAACTGAACTCGTTACATCAAATTGAGACCTTTGATTCAGGCAACAGTCAGTTAGATGAATGGCTCAAGCGCCGCGCTCTGAAAAATGAGTCAGAGGGGGCTTCACGGACTTATGTTTTGTGCGATCGCCAAGCAGTGATTGCGTACTATTGTCTTGTAAATGGAGCAATAGCACAAACTGCTGCAACGGGTAAAGTCAGGCGCAATATGCCCGATCCGATTCCTGTTATGGTGATTGGACGGCTTGCAGTCGATCGCAACTGGCAAGGTTCTGGCATCGGACGCGCTTTGCTGCGGGATGCAATTCTTCGCACTTTGCAAGCTGCTGAGATTGCAGGAATACGTGCAATTCTCGTACACGCTATCTCCGAAGATGCGAAGCAGTTTTACCAGAAGTGCGGGTTTACTGTTTCGCCGATCGATCCAATGACACTCATGGTGAAAATTAGCGATGCCATTGCTTCACTTGAGCTCAAGTGACAGATCGCCATTTTAAGTTTGAGTTAAATCATCTTGTCACAACTAACGATGCTCTTTCGTCTTATCTATAAATACCTCAAAGGCTTCAACAGGAGGTTCCTAGATGAGAATTTTTGTGGCAGGTGCAACGGGGGCGATCGGTCGTCCGCTACTCGCCCAATTGCACAGCGCAGGACATGATGTAGTGGCGTTGACCCGCACTCCAGAAAAAGCACGGATTTTAGCTGAACAAGGTGTGGAACCTGCGATCGCAGATGTCTTCGATGCAGATGCTGTCAAAGCTGCTGTGATTCGCGCTCAACCGGAAGTTGTAATCGAACAACTCACATCTCTGCCTAAAACCTACACGCCTGAGACAATGCAGGCGGCAGCAGCACTGAACGATCGCATCCGTCTCGAAGGAGGTGCAAATGTCCTAGCGGCAGCGCAAGCGGCTGGTGTGCGTCGTTACATCCGGCAGTCGATCGCCTTTTGGGCGATTCCCGGTACAGGATTGGCCGATGAAGAAACACCCCTAGCCTTAGATGCTTCGCCCGCAGTTGCAGACGGAACCCGCACCCTGAAGGAGATTGAACATCGCTTGCTAGGGAACCCCAATCTAGAAGGAATTGTCCTGCGTTACGGCTTCTTCTACGGGCCCGGCACTTGGTACGCAACCGATGGAGACGTTGCCGAACAGGTGCGGCAGCAACAATTCCCGATCGTCGGAAAAGGCGAAGGTGTATGGTCTTGGGTTCACATTGAGGATGCGGCCTTCGCGACGGTGGCGGCAGTCGATCGGGGAAATCCCGGTATTTACTTGATTGCGGACGATCGGCCCTTAGAGGTGCGCGTGTGGCTTCCTGCTTATGCCCAGTGGCTCAATGCTGCACCGCCACCGCAGGTATCAGTTGAGGATGCTCTGCGAATCAGTGGTGGAGATGCTGTCTACTATGGCACCCAGTTACGAGGTGTCTCCAATGCTAAGGCAAAACGCGAACTAAATTTTCAACCGCGATCGTTGGAATGGCTTGTTAAAACTGCCGTTGAAGAGGGCCAACTGACAATTTAATCTCGATCGGGCTAACACTAGGAGTTGTCTGGAAAGCTTTCTAATCAGGGAGAAATAAAATGAAGATTGCTCAATATGGAACAACGATCGCGGTCATCCATGCGATCGCAAACGGACTGCATGGTTTAGCGCATTTGGAAATCCCAATTCCCCTCTCTCTCCTTCAGAGTTTGTTTGTGGGTACGGTGATTTTTCTAATTCCCATCATTGCAGCCGTTTTGCTTTGGACACAGTTCTATCGCATTGGTAGCTGGCTCTTACTCAGTTCAATGGCTGGATCGCTCCTGTTTGGGCTCTACAATCATTTCATCGCGATCAGTCCCGATCATGTGTCTCAAGTTGCCTTTGAAGGCTGGGGTTTGGTGTTCCAAGTCACAGCCATCCTGATATTAATTGTGGATGGATTAGGCTCGGGAATTGGCTTTTGGGCATTGAGAACTATTCAGCAACAAGAGCAGGGGGCTTTATGAGTTCTCTGGATGACTTTAACCACCATCGTCCGTTGCTGTTCTCGATCGCCTACCGAATGCTGGGAACTGTCACAGATGCCGAGGATATGGTACAAGAAACCTTCCTGCGCTGGCAACAGACGGCGAACTCCACGGTGCGATCGGCAAAAACTTATCTGACAACTATTACTACTCGTCTCTGCATCGATCATTTGCGATCGGCGCGTGTCCAACGAGAACAATACGTCGGTACCTGGCTACCAGAACCGATGTTAACGCAACAATCCGAAAATTCAACCGATCTAATGGAATTAGCAGACTCGCTCTCGATCGCATTTTTAACTGTAATGGAGCGTTTATCTCCGATCGAACGGGCAGTATTTCTACTCCGCGATGTGTTCGAGTATGACTATGACGAAATCGGTCAGATGATCGGCAAGAGTCCCACCAACTGTCGCCAAATCCTGCGACGGGCGAAGCAGCATCTTGCCGACCAACGTCCTCGTTTCCCAGTTTCTCGGCCTCAACAAAAGCAGATTACAGCCCAATTTTTAGATGCCTCCACCAAAGGGGACTTGCAAGATTTGTTGCTGCTGCTGGCGAAGGATGTGACGTTTTGTTCAGATGGTGGCGGCAAGGTGGTTTCAGTCCTCAAGCCGATACATGGAGCAGTAAAGGTGGCTCGGATGCTGTTAGCCATTCGTCGCAAATGGCTGCTTAATTCTGTCTCTCACTTAGCCGATATCAACGGACAACCCGGCATTATCCAATATCTGGATGGCCACATTCACAGTGTGATGACGTTTGAGATTGTGGATGGCTGTATTCAGTCTATTTACAGTGTGCGGAATCCAGAAAAGCTAGAGCGGATTTGCCAGGAGATATCTTTAGAGAAGTAACCGAAAACCATCGGTTACTTGCTTCAAGTATGAGCCAGCTCATAGAAGTTATTGAAATCTCATTCTACGATATCTAAACAGATGAATTTAGGGAGGTCTTGGACAATCAATGTTGCTGTTCTAAAAAACACACTAACTCTGGAGATTTTGACATGGATAATATAACTTCAAACAATCCATCTGTTGTAACACCACCCGAAGTTACATTGGTTCCTAATAACTCGCTTTTGACAGAAACCCCTGAAGAGGGACGGCAACTGGCAGTCAAAATGGCACGGCTGATTATCAAAATGACTCAGCCTGATGAAGAAAAGCGCAAACAGTTACGAGAGGTTTATGGCAATGATGCCATGATGCTGATTGCAGTTGGTCACGTTGTCGCTATAGAATTTGCCACAGTCGCTGCTGCCAACAACTACTGGCGTAAGTAGGTACAAGTCTGAACCCCAACTTCTCAGAGAAGTCGGGGTTCTGAACCCCTGGTAATGTATTCAATTTTTGAGGAATGCACCATGAAAGTTTTGATTCGATTGATAGTTGGTTTTTTTGTCTTCCTTGTAGATGTCGTCTACGGAAATCGTTCCTACCCTCGGTTTTATATGCTGGAAACGATCGCCCGCGTGCCTTACTTTTCCTATCTATCAGTGCTGCATCTTTACGAGACGCTGGGTTACTGGCGCAAAGCAGACTTGTTGAAAGTTCACTTCGCTGAAACTTGGAACGAATTGCACCATCTGTTAATTATGGAATCACTGGGGGGCGATCGCCTCTGGATCGATCGCTTCATCGCTCAACACGTTGCCGTGGCTTACTACTGGGTGGTAGTGCTGATTTATATGCTGTTTCCCTCTTACGCCTACTACCTGATGGAACTGATTGAAGGTCATGCCTACCACACCTATGACGAATACTTGAAAACCTATGAAGCGGAACTGAAAGCTCAACCTGCGCCCCAGGTGGCAATCAATTTCTATCGCGATGGCGATCTTTATATGTTTGATGAAGTTCAGACTGCACTAAGTCATGAATTTCGTCGTCCCAAGGTGGATAATCTATACGACGTGTTCGCAAACATCCGTGATGATGAAGACGAACACGTCAAAACGATGGTGGCACTCCAGAAACCACAAGCGCGGCTAACTTTCAAAAGTCCCCATACAGTTTTTGAAGCGGTAGCTGCCAACGCAGATAAAACGGGTTGGTTGTAGGAGGTGTTATACTTTGAAATTGGATTGCAATTCGATATAAATGATGGCAGTCCAATGAGTTCTACAACATTCTTAATAACTATGAAAACACTACTGAAAAAATCAGCGTTACTCCTTGCTCTACCAATTTGTGTCTTAGCTAATTTTTCCTTACCTGCGTCTGCTGATTCTACTGCTGACCTCATCCTCAGTACGAGATGCCAGGGTGGTTACAACATTAATATTTGGAAAAAGAAGGGTTCAGGTGAACTGCTATATCGCTCGACCAGTTCCAACGGTAATTTAAGTTTGGGCGGAGGTACTAGCAAAGCTACAGAAGGCGTTCGAGTCTATAAGTTTCGGAAGGGCAATTATCAATATTGGGTGTGGGATGGCACGTTGGATAGCCCGAAGTCTGGAACTTTAGAGGTGTACAAAAACAACCGTATCTTGATGCAGAAAGCTTGTACGAAAAGTTGAATCCTCTAGCCTGACTAAATTAATCGATTACAGACAACAAAAAAGGAGAATTTTATGAGGAACTATGACTACATTGTAATTGGTGCAGGTTCGGCAGGCTGTGTTGTCGCCAACCGTCTGACAGAAGACAGTGAAACAACCGTGTTGTTGCTCGAAGCTGGCAATCCAGATACGAAACCAGAGATTCAAATCCCGTTGGAATGCTTCAACTTACTAGGCTCTGAGGTAGACTGGGCATACTTCACAGAACCAGAACCTTACCTCAATAACCGCAAAATCTTTCATCCCCGCGGGAAAGTCTTGGGCGGTAGCAGTTCGATTAATTTCATGCTTTATGTCCGAGGCAATCCTCATGATTACGATCGCTGGCAAGAATTGGGTAATCTCGGTTGGAGTTATCAAGATGTATTGCCATATTTCAAGAAATCTGAAAACCAGCAACGAGGTGCTTCCGAATACCACGGTGTCGATGGCGAGTTGAGCGTTACCGATCTAATTTCCCCGGCACCGATATCCCAACGATTTGTAGAAGCATCTGTAGCAATGGGATATCACAACAATCCTGATTTCAATGGGATGCACCAAGAAGGCGCAGGACTCTATCAGATGACGATTAAAGATGGAAAACGGCACAGTACCGCTGCTGCATTCCTGGTGCCAATTCTCGATCGTCCAAATTTGACAACAACGACAGCAGCGTTGGTGACTCGATTGTTGTTTGAGGGAAGCCGCGCCGTTGGGGTGGAATATCTATACGAGGAAACGCTGCACCAAGTCCGGGTTAACCGGGAAGTGATTTTAAGTGCTGGCGCATTCGATTCGCCTAAGCTGCTGATGCTTTCGGGCATTGGTAATCAAGAATACCTGGAATCATTGGGTATTCCTGTAGTAGTCGATTTGCCTGGTGTCGGTCAAAACCTCCAAGATCATCCTCTCATTCCTGTGGTACACCTGGCAACTCAGGATTTACACCCTGCAATCACCAGTAGTATCGTTGAAGCCGGATTGTTTTTGCATAGCGAGGGTAATCAGGATGCTGCGCCTGATTTACAGTTGATCTTCAGCCCTCTTGTGTTGACATCCCCTCCTCGTTCTGATTCGGGATTCACTGGTTTAGTATGTTTGATCCATCCTGAGAGTATTGGTAGTGTATCTTTACGATCGCCCGATCCGAAAGATCCACCAATGATTCGGATGAACTATCTCCAGAGTGAATCTGATGTGCAAAAAGTCATTGCAGGAATTAAATTACTCCGCAAATTATTTCAGACAAGTGCCTTTGATGAGTTTCGGGGTCAGGAAGTCGCTCCCGGTGCCGACAATCAGAGTGATGAAGCCCTCGAAGCTTACATTCGGGAAGTTTGCAGCACTGTGTTTCATCCTGTCGGCACCTGCAAAATGGGAACTGACTCAATGGCGGTTGTAGACTCTGAACTCCGCGTACATGGAGTTGAGGGGTTGCGTGTGGTAGATGCGTCAATCATGCCAACAATCACCACAGGAAATACGAATGCGCCGACAATTGCGATCGGCGAAAAGGCAGCAGATTTAATTAAAGCCGCAGGTTGCGTTTCACAGCAAGTACCTTTAGCAATTACAAATTAACAGGGACTGCGATCGATTAAATAGGCTTAACTTTTTCTCTTCCAACTATGAGCTAGCTCATAGAAGTTGTTGACAAAAACTGTCAGACTAAAGGTAGTTCAAGGTTAGGAGAGTAGTGATATGACTCTCACAAAAGCAAACATAACTGCATCCCAAGTAGAAACTCTCGCCAGACTGTATCTGGAAGGCAAGCCAGCCGAAATTTCAGATGAAACCATCGCCCAACTCTGTGATTGGCTGATGGGTGAGTTCCAACAATTGCCCTTAAATCTAAAATTTTCAGATTATATGCGTTATGAGAACGCTGAAGAGATGTTTGCGGATATTGAGCAATGGCAACTTTGGGTATCCGCTGAGAGTTACGATTCTGCTGTTTATCCTAATCCTATTTATGGATTTATTTTTCAGGGAATGCACGATTATGGCCACTACTTGACAAATAGTGACTTCAGTTTGGATGGGGAAATCGCAGCTTACAACTTCGCAGCAAAACGTGCGCCTAGTTTAAACATCCAAAAAATTCTCTATTCCGAAATTGTACTGCGATCGGCTGCCTATATTTATTTGGGAGATACGGCCGCTCCTAAAATAGTTTTTCCCTAATTAATTATAGAGGTAAAAGATAATGCACGAATGTCCTTGTTGTTCCGATCCATTATTACGGCACATTCACCAACATGAAATTGGCTGGTTTTGTCCCCACTGTCGGGCAATGATGCCAGCTCTTTCCGAAGTAAAAATTACTTCAAACATTAGCATCTGAATGTCAATCAGACCTGCGATGTTACAATTAAAAGACGTTAGCTACAAGATTGGAGGTTGGCTCGCGGATGGTTGAGTTGCAATCAGATTTAGAATATGTAGTTAGCGATCGCCTAAAAGTTTCTCTCGATGCGATCGCGCAATTTTGCCAGCGCTGGAACATTGTCGAGTTTGCCCTGTTTGGCGGGCGTGCTGCGGGATGATTTTCGCCCTGATAGCGATGTAGATGTATTAGTTACCTATGAGCGATCGCACCGCCTCACACTATCCAATCTATTGAGTATGCAGGAGCAAATAGAGCATTTATTTAACCGTTGTGTGGATTTGGTTGAAAAGAATCGGTTAGAAAATCCCTATCTGCGATCGAATATTTTGAAAACGCATCAAGTGATTTATGCAAGTTAACGATCGGGATAGCGCTTCACTTACAATTCCTTGTGCGAGTTTCTAGAGCATCAATGGACGCAGCACTTGATTGGGATTGGAGGCGCTGGATCGCCAGCAAAAGTAAAGCATCGATCGGACGGGCAGTTGCATCAACACAGTTAATGGAGCAAACACAGAAGCCTGGGCAGATCATCATCCTCAACGGCGTGCCGCGATCCGGTAATACCATTTTTTTAAAGATGTGATAGACTTGTGTAAAAAGTAAAGGAGGGAATTACAATGTCTGGTCGTCCTCATATAAACATCACAGAATCTGTAGAAGATTTGCGAGAAATCCTCAAGCAACAAAAAAGAATCCTAGCTTATAATAAAGTTCAAATGCTTTATTTATTTCAGTCAAAACAAGTAGAAACTGTTCGGGAAGTATCCACATTTTTAGGTAAAGGTGAGGCAACGATTCATCGCTGGCTCGGACAATATAGAAAGGGCGGTCTGGAAAATTTGTTAAAAAATCGGCAGGTTTTCGGTCGCCCAAAAAAGTTCTCAGTTGAAATAGCAGCGACCTTGCAACAAGAATTGAGAGACCCTGAAGGATTTCAGAGTTATAAAGAAGTTCATCTTTGGCTCTGGTTGATTAAAGGAATAGCCAGTAGTTATCCGGCTGTATATTCTTTGGTTAAAGGTGAATTGAAAAGTAAATTAAAAATTCCCAGACCTCGCAGTATTTCTCAGAAATCTACGGCGATTAAGGAATTCAAAAATAACTTGCATCAACAGATAAAAGCTTTGCTACACAAAGCTTTACCTCAAGTAAACAAATATAAAAAAGTCACTTATTGGTGTAGTGATGAAACGCGGATAGGGCTGCATACAATTCGTCGGCGCAAACAGACGCTTTCAGGCGTAAAGCCCCTTAAGAAGCATCAATGGAAATTTGAGTGTTTTTGGCTGTATGGGGCAGTATCTAGCGCTACTGGAAAAAGTTTTTTTTGGGAGTTTTCGCATTTAGACAAAGTTTGTTTTGAAGCATATTTACAACTTTTGTCAATCCAATATCCTCAGGAATTACACATCATTCAAGTTGATAACGCACCCGCTCATAAATTAGACTCATCTGAATTACCAGACAATGTTATTTTACTATTTCAGCCTCCGGCTTGTCCTGAAGTAAATCCCACAGAAAGAGTGTGGGAATATCTCAAAGATTCTTTAGCTTGGTCGGTGTTTAGTAATCTTGACGAACTCCGCACAAAAGTCCAGGAAATTTTGGCATCTTTCACCGCTCGCGTCATTGGTTTTCTCACCGGATGGTCTTGGATTTTACATTCTTTATCTCTATCACATCTTTAAAAAAATGGTATAAGTCAAGCGTTGTCACAGCCATCCAAGAAACGTTTGATGGTCTCTGGATGAATCTGGGTGTTGACACATTTATGCAGGCTACTCCAGAACGGTATCTGCCCGGAAGCGGATTGCCGGTCTTGTTCGCGGGCGTTCGCTGCCTCATCGATATCGTTATGGAACGCCGACGTAACACGGGCCGAATGCCAGAAAGTTCCGTTGACTCACCCGTACCACCTCCGGTTCGTTTGTGGCAACATGAAGTTCACATTCCGGGAATCTATGACCTGGAAATCGACACCTCGACATCAAGCCCAAGCGAGTGTGTCCAGATGATACGGCAGCACCTCGAATATGGCCCAGCACCGTCGGCATCTGAGCGACTCGCTACCATGACTTCCCAGCAGGATCGAGCGGAACAATAGATTCTTCTTGGCCCAAGTCCGCCCAACAATCCGCTTGCACACCGCTCAAATCGGGGTTATTTGTTGGGAGTGAGAAGTTATTGACGGCGGGTGAAGCGAACCGTTAACTGGAGTTTATATGGAAATGCGGATTGAACCTTACGACGCTCATCAACTTGATGCAGTCATTCGTCTTTCGCTTCGAGCATGGGCTCCGGTCTTTGATTCGATTCAGAACGCGATGGACGCTGACGTGTACCGAGAATTCTATCCCGATGATTGGCGTGCGAGCCAGCAAAAAGCTGTCGAGGATGTCTGCGCTGCGGAGGACACAAATGTATGGGTTGCGATCGACGCTGGTTCAACCGTGGGCTTTATAGCCGTGAAACTACACTTGGACTCCCGCATGGGTGAAATCTACATGGTCGCTGTCGATCCAGACTTTCAAGGTCGCGGCATTGGCACCGCTCTGACAGAATTCGCTCTCTTATGGATGAAAAATGCTGGGATGTCCGTTGCGATGGTCGAGACCGGAGGCGATCCCGGTCATGAAAGAGCCCGTCGCACCTATGAAAAGGTGGGCTTCGGGCTGTTACCGATCGCTAGATACTTTAAGAAGCTCTAGATACGCAGGGGTTGAAAACGATCGGCGCGATCGCGATCGTAATTGATGTGTAAAAGGCGATCGATCGTCCCCGTTGGGAATGCAAAAAAATGAATTATCTCCATATTGAGTTGATACATCAATTATTCTCAGAATCAGACAAGATCGATATGCCCCTATGGCTGCAAGGCGGATGGGCTATAGATGCAAAATTAAATCGGGTAACACGCGAACATGAAGATATTGATATTGTCTACCCCGCCGATCGAAGTGCAGACTTTCTTTCATTGCTGCACTCTCTCGACTGCGCTATCACTGAACGAACCTCCTATGGTTTTCTAGCTGATAAGCAAGGCGTTCTCCTAGATTGCGAACCGTGCATTCGCATGGGAGACTGCTACGAGTTAGAGGGACTACCCCCAGGAACCTGCCCATTGGAACAAACTGGAAGTCTTGGCGGCAAGCGGCTCCGCTGCACAAGCTGGGAAGCAATTCTCTGGGATTATTTCTACTACATAGAGGAGGTTCCACAAAGCGAATGGCGTCCAAAAGACTTTCCTAGTTTTGCTCTAGCCAAAGAGTCTTTCGGCGAGGCCGCGACACAAAACTTACACGAGCAATTCAAACGTCAGTATGCGGTTTAGTTGTAATCTTATCTGTGGGTGTTCGAGATTAGACTTCCGGGTTGTTTAAGGTAGGTTTCATACACACCGAACTTTTGAAAATGGTTGGTTGAGTCTTATTAGTTGCAGCCGCTCAAGCGCACCGTTAGTCAGCTTTGGCAGGTTGGCTTTTTTCATGGCAATCCCTATTGCGGCTGGCTATATTGACTGCGAAATCAAATCCGAATCCTTTTTGTCCTTTGAGCGATCGACTGAAAAATCTTCATAGTACGAGCGCTCAGTATTCACATCCCACAAATCGTGCTTTTCGCCGAGAATATTTCTAACAGCCAGGATTCCCGTCAGCATGGAATGGTCTTGGTTGTTGTATCGGTGCATACCGTTTCGCCCGATCGTCTGCAAATTCTCCATTCCCTTGAAAAATTTTTCAAGTACCTGCAAGTGTCCTCGATATTCGGCATCGTACACTGGATAAGCCTTCGGCTGCCGTATGACAACTCCATCTTCCACATCAGCAGTTGTTGCTAAACCCAAGCCAACCAACTCGCGAGTTGCTAATTCGACAAGTTCCGCGTCCGACATTTCCCAAATCTCGTCCCCTACGCTACAGAAATATTCCATTCCCAAACAACTTTTGCTGGCGTCGGGAACTAAAGCGGCGCTCCAATTCTTAAAGTTTTGAATTCGTCCCACTTTGACTTCGGGGGAGTGAATGTAAATCCAGTTGTCAGGAAACAAATCCTTGCGATCGACAATCAGCGATACAATCAAAAAATCTCGATATTTGAGCGATCGCGCGGCGTGCAACACCTCTTCTGGCGGCTGCGGTTTTAGTCTTGCTACCAGTGCAGATATTGGCATACTCGTAATAAAATTATCCGCCGAATATTGAACTAATTCTCCGTTCTGTTCAGCAGTGATACTTTTAATTTTATTCCCTTCACGTTCAAAGCTAATCACTTTAGTATCTAGATAAACTTTGCCGTCTTTATTTTCCACAGCTTCCGCGAACTTTTCCCACATCATCCCCGGCCCCAAAGCCGGATAGTCAAACTCTTTGATTAATGTTTTAGTGTCGTTGCTGCCAAACAAAGCATTAATAATTGCTGTCGTCAGGGACAATCCTTTAATACGCTGCGCCGCCCAATCTGCTTGAATTTCCGAACAGGGAATTCCCCAAACTTTTTCAGTGTAAGTCTTAAAAAATGTTTTGTACAAGCGTTCGCCAAAACGATTTATCACCCACTGTTCAAAAGTTTTTTCTTCCCGAAGCGGCCAAATTCTTACTTTGAGATAGCTCAACATAATCAGCGTACTCTCAATTATGCCCAAATTAAAGAGAGTATTGAAGGCACTGATCGGATAGTTAAAAAATTTACCTCGATAAAAAATTCGCGACAATCGCGGCACTTTAATAAACTGATTTCCCAGTACCTCTTGCCACAACTGCTGCACGGCTTCTACTTTAGTATAAAAGCGGTGGCCGCCAATGTCGAAACGATAGCCTTTGTAGGTTTCTGTGCGAGCTATTCCCCCAACTTTATCACCTTTTTCTAGTACAACAGGGATGATGCCTTGCTTGACTAGCTCGTAGGCAGCAGTCAAACCCGCAGGGCCTGCACCGACGATCGCAACAGGATAATGTTTCACTAAGCCTACCTCCAGCTTTTGAATCGAACTATACAGTTATTTATAACTTGTCACAGTCATAGATGCACCCGTGAATACCCTGAGAAACTATCGAGAGGCCTGATGTTGAAGGATGATTTGACTGATTTATTGAGCGGATACTGGCAAGCTAACTTTGCCAGTCAAGGGCTTTTTTTGGTATAAGTGGCGACAAGTGCCGATCGCAAAGGCCAGTCCGCTATAAAAATAGAAAAGCCAATGCCACGGAATTGTTTTCAGGGCAAATACGATACCGTGTTTGCGGTGAAAAAATTGGTAAAGCGGTGCATTAATTGCTACCAGTGGTATTGCCAGCAAGCCAGCCAGTAGCAGAAAGCTCAGCGACCAGCACGTCCCCAAAACTGCCAGCAGCACTGCATAAGTTAAAATCACGCTGATGCGGTTTGAAACTTGCAAGTTGAGGTCGTTATTTAATTTGCGATCGCGCCAAATCAGTTCTGTCCAAGGCAGCGCTCGGTAGAAAAAGTCAGCTTTCACCATCCCCATCGGTTTCCAGCGCTTTAAATGCTTCACCTGCAATGTTTTGCACAGCCGAATATTATAACCTGCTTGTTTCAAACGGTAGCCGAGCTCAATATCTTCGATCGAAGCTTGGCGGTAACTCTCATTAAAACCACCCATCTGCAAAAAAATTTCCCGGCGAATCACTCCGCAAGCTCCCCAAAAAGTCGAAGCTTCTTCGTTACCTGTTTGGTGTACGTAGTGGTGCAGCAAGTTCCTGTACTGCGATAGAAAATCAGGATCTCCAGGATCATCGTCGTAAGATCCGATGAAAGCAGCTAAGTAGGGATTATTTTTGAACACCGATATCGCATAGCCCACAGCTTCTGGACAAACAGCGACATCAGCATCCACAAAAAACAGAATATCTCCTTTGGCAGCTTGGGCCCCCAAATTTCGGGCTCGGGCTGGGCCCCCGCACTCAGGAATTCTGATTAATTTGGCGCCGAATTCCTTGGCTAGAAGCCAGGAACCGTCGCTTTCGCCATCTGCTACTACGATAATCTCGATCGGTCTCGGCTCAGCTTGAGCCAGTTTTGACAAACAGGTGCGGAAGTAAGCGCCCCCGTTGTGGACTGGGATAATGACGGATACAGTGGGTTCGGCAGTAGAAATCATCACCTAAATTGTTTAAATTGCAGGGGCAAAAATTTGCTTGAATTTTATTGGTGCTACTTTACGAAGGGTAAAATCAGCTCTAGTTTTTTATTTATAACTCGATTTCTGTTTATATTCAAGTAGATTTTTTTCTGGCATTCTTGACTGCATTTTTCCGATTCACACCTGTATTCTACGCCACATCTTCCTGAAACTGACCTGATGCAGACAACAGCTTTATTAAATCTTTAAATATGTCATTGTTTTTGTAAAGCTTACAAAAAGCCCCAGCAGTATGTTTGTGCTGCTGTATTGCACCGCACAAAATTTTGATTTGATCGATAGGCACACCACCGTATAAAATCCAACTGACTTTCTACGGAAACCCTCTGGCTGTCAGGACTTGCCCGGTACCGTTTCTTTTACAGACCTCATCCGCCAGTGACTCCTCTACCCAGTCTGTATCGCGAGTGCGGTGTCGATGCACATTTTAGGATTTTTGGGGCAATATACAGCGTATTCCAGGCTTATGAAGTACAGTAACAGCAGCTTGTAAACCAGTTTTTGAAGTGCTTAGTATTCACCAAATCAAGCGCAGTAGCCAGTAAAACATCAATCATCTTAGTAGTGGTTGGCGAGAACTGACGTAAAAAAGCTTTCAGTTGTGACCACCATAATTCTATCGGATTAAAGTCCGGAGAATAGGGTGATAAATTGAGGATAGTGGCGCCGTTTCCGTTTCAGTCAAGGGTTCAATCCCAGCCAGTTTGTGGGCTGGGAGATTATCCATAACAACGACTGCACCTTTCCATAAATTTGGCACTAAAAAGTGTTCAATGAAAACGGAAAATGCCTTGCCATCCATAGACCCATCTAGAGTCATTATTCCTACTACTTTTTTTAAACTTATTGCTCCGACAACTGTGATTTTTGCACCCCGATAAAATGGTTTTAAGTCGTAGACTCTACTACCACATATTGAACGTGCATGGGTTCGTGTTAAACCCAATAAAACGCCCATTTTCATCCAAAAAAACGAGGTTTTCAGGGTCAATACTTTTCACTTTTCCCCAATATTCACACCTCAAAGTTTGCACTCTTTCAGTAGCAGACTGGCTACTGCGTATTGTTTTTTTTTTTTCGAGTCAAATTTTGTTTTTTTAGTTCACGACACATCATGCTAGGGCTGATAGCTTCCTTATAGTTCATAAGCCAATATTCACAGTATTCTGACAATGTGCTATCCGGATATTTTTCTACCATCTGGGTCAATTCAGTTGTGCGCGAGTGTAACACGCTTGTCAGGCTTCCACCCTGTTTTCTGGGTTGAACATGACCAGTCGTTTGTTTTTGTTTTAAGATTTTTTGAACAAACCCTTTACTCACATCAAATCTGGCGGCTACTTTTCTAATTGAGGTATCACCTTGTTCATAAATTTTAACTATTTTCTCACGCAACTCGATCGAATAAGGTTTCATTTTTTTCGCTTATGTACTAAATTGAGTGTATCATATATACATGGAATCTGCTGTATATAATATACCTCTTGAATTTTCTGACGGTGTACGATCGAGCTTTCGTAATTTGTTAACATACCCTTAGCTAGCTCCCTTTGAGCCAAAACTTTTACATCAACAAGTTTTTATATTATATGAACACCTCCCAAAACACTTTAAATCAGCCATTAGTTTCAGTCATCATACCAGCTTTCAACGCTGAAACTTTTATTGCTAAAACATTAGAATCTATTCGATATCAAACTAATCAAAACATAGAAGTTTTAGTAGTTGACGACTGTTCTACAGATACAACATCCGAAATCGTCAAATCTTTTGCTCAAAAAGATAGCAGATTCAGCTTATTGCAGCCGTCAAATTCTGGCGCCGCCGTTCGCAACCTAGCAATTGAAAAATCCAAAGGCGAATATATTGCTCCCATCAATGCCAACGATATTTGGTATCCGCAAAACTTATAAAAACAAGTGAAGTGCCTGACTATCTCAGCACCATCTGTCGGAGTTATTTATTCCTGGTCCGTTAATATATATAAAGAAAAAAGACTTGCTCACAGGTGTATTTTACAACTCCACCATCAAATAAGAAGTTTATACAACATTAGTTTATAAAAATTTTATAGGCAATGCCAGCTCATCTCTAATCCGTCGCGTTTGTTTTGCAAAACCCGGCGGTTACAACTGCAAACTTAAACTAGAAAACACTCAAGGCTGCGAAGACTGGGAACTTTACCTCCGCATAGTCTAACATTATCAATTTAAAGTAGTGCCAAAATATTTAGTTGGCTACCGGCTGATTACCAGCAGTATGTCTAGCAACTCTGCAGCAATGGCAAAATCTCACTCTTTAATTATGGCAGATAACCGGCAGCAACATCCCGAAATTCCCAGCAGCATTTATCGCTGGTCTAGCAGCAATTTTTACATTTACTTAGCTGTCAAAAGCAACGGCAGCGGCCATCGCCGGAATACATTATGTTGGCTGTATCGAGCTTTCAAAGGAAATTTATTTATTAATGGGGCTTTTGCTCCACAATTTGTATTTGCTGTCAAGAGAAAGTATATTAAAAATAATAGTTATAGCACCAACTGAATCAGGGTTAGAGTTAAAACAAGGATCAGAATCGAGTGAAGGGACGACACTTGCTAGGATTGAGACGCGAACGAAAGTTCACACAGTACTGCCGTCGCAGGTGTATGAAAGAATACGGTTCAATAGTTTAGCCAATCGAAAATATAAATAAACCCCACATTGAAAAACCCGGTTTTTTGAAGAAACCGGGTTTTTGAGAAAGCTAGATGGCGTTTAATTCTGCCTAGTTGCTCAATCGACCATCAGGAAAGAGGGTTAAATAAAAAATCTAAATTTTCTATTCTTCCTTCTTCCTTCTTCCTTCTTCCGTCTACTTAATCTGCTTCGTCAAACCTATCCACACTTATCTTTCTTCGAGCTAGGCTTAGATAAGATAAGTGATATTTACTTTCCTACGCTATTGGGCCGACGGCTAATCCCAAGGTAAGTAGGCAATCCCCCTTAAGCCAAGGGTTATTGAGTAAGGATGACACTCCCTGTCATCTATAG
This sequence comes from Microcoleus sp. Pol7_A1, assembly GCF_036701085.1. NCBI lineage: Bacteria > Bacillati > Cyanobacteriota > Cyanophyceae > Oscillatoriales > Microcoleaceae > Microcoleus > Microcoleus sp. Pol7_A1. The sequence continues at coordinate 68,323 of NZ_JAUBQD010000028.1, read as the reverse complement.
TCAACTTACCTAAAGTAAATAAGTATAGGTAAGTTTAGATAACTGTTTGACAATCAACTATTGCTCTCTAAGCGTGAGAAGCTGTAGCAGTTTGAGCTTTTGGCTGCTGGCCGTCTGGCGCCAGGGATTCCCCTTCAATAAACGAGCGCAACATCCAAGCCATTTGCTCGTGCTGTTCCATCAAACCAGTTAAAAAGTCTGCGGTTCCGTCATCGTTAAACTCTTCACCGCACTGTTCGACGTGTTGGCGGAGATTGCGAATAACTAACTCGTGGTCATCAACTAAACGCGATACCATTTCCGTAGCCAAAGGCAAATCCCCCATATGTTCTTTAATCGAGCCATACTTCAGAAAACCCTCAGCAGTACCAATTGGATAGCCACCTAAAGTTCTCACCCGTTCGGCCATAGCATCAATATTTTCTGTCAGTGCCTGGTAGTGTTCTTCCCACAACTGGTGGAGCGAGCGAAACTGCGGGCCAACTACATCCCAGTGATACTTTTTGGTTTTGATTAACAGCAGATAAGCATCTGCCAGGTCGTGATTCAATAGTTCAATAACGCCTGCACGTTGCTCGTCAGATAGACCTATGTTTAACTTACGCATTGAAATTGTTCCTTCAACTCTAACTTTACATTTATTAAAACAAATTTCGACAACCACTTACATCAACCCAGAGGACGATCGAAGACGATCGCACTTTAGTAAAATATCTGCATTTCAGCTTAAAGTAATCGCAATATAGATACCCTTAGATAGATGCAAGGAAACTTATTGTTCTGGCTCGCCTTTGTTTGGCGAACACAGCGATTGGGCGGCAGGTGAGCCCCCGCTCAATCCCGCTCTAGAAAAAGCCTGCACTCTGATTGCCAGTAAAAACCAAGGAATTTATGCCCAAGTTAACCAACATCCCACACACTTAATTGTGCGGGCTGCTGGAAATGACGGCATAAGGGACTTGCAATTAAATATAACCCCAGTTATCCTAGAAGGCCAGGAAACAGATTTTCTGATCTGAGCGGTGGTTCCGACCTCTGTGATTGGGATGCTAGAAATGATATTGAGTGAAACCGTTAAATCGATGTTCAAGGATGCTGCCAACAAACTGACGGGCGATCGCCGTCGAGACTTTATGGCAAAAGTAATGGAATACTACTTTAATGGTTAAGCCCGGAAAGTAGAAAGATTTCTAGGATGGAAGCCTTGATAGTGTTCAACTCGGCTTACATGAACAAAGATAATCTTCGGTTTCCTAAATCCTGAACTTGGCAAGGATATTGACTTAAAAAGTGATGTAAGGATTGTTCATTTGCTAATCTTACCACTTTGGCACTTGCTGCTAGAGCTTTACGCGGTATTGAGGAGAGCCTCCCTAGATCTAGAGGCTTAAATGCCTCAAAACTTCTAACATCTGAAAACAAATTTCTATAATAACCGCAATATTCATCGATACAATTAAGGGTAGGTGAAGCAGCAGGGTCTTTATCCATCTACGGCAATTGGGTTTGAGCAATAATTTTTCTTGATTATACTCTTCTGACAGTGACAGAAGAGCGATAAGCCGAATCAGGGAGATGTATATCATGGACTGTGAGCAAGCAAGCCGGTAATCGCCGATCGTCCTTGCTCAACCGTCGATACCAATTGAGCAACCAAAAGTTTTTTCAACCACCTATCTTTTTTTCAGTAAAACAAAGCCTTGGGTCTGTTGCAGTCGTAAAACCACCTGAATAATCCATCCCAAGCTATCCATCACCCACTTGAGAAACCGTTGGCCGCTGTCACCTCGATCGATCCAGATCAAATACAGCCGTGAAACCCTTTGTCCCATCTGGTAGACCGAAAGAGAGAACCTGTTTGCTCGCTTCACGTTCAGTAACATTTGCTGCTGTGACCACCACAGCACTAAGCCAAAGGTATCAACGGCAGTGTAACGTTTTCGCCTTTTGCTGCATGAAGGCTTTGTCAAACCGGACGCTGTGATGAACCATCGTTGCAGTGGCAACTGTTGAAACCAGGTTTTTAGCGGATGGCGCGTCCAGGACAGATTAAAAAAGCAGTCCTCAGTGTTTGCCCAAAGGAGGAGATCGAGGGCATTGCAGTTTGTCCTATCTGGGGAATACGGGGTAAAGTAGCGGTAGGAAAGATTTATCCATACTCTTACTAACTGTGCTACTTTCATTGTTAGCTGTAAACCATCATGCGGGAAATCTGCCAGAGCGTGGAAACCATATTTCAACTGCTGTTAGACGAACTTAAAAAGTCCACTCGCGCGTCTGAGCAGAACTGCCAAGATGTAGCAGGGCGACTCGCAGCAGAAGTCAACAGGATATGCACTGAAAGCCAGCGGATTCAAGCCTCCGGAGATATAGAAGGTTCAGCCCAGAGCCTCGCTCAGCACCGCTTGCAACAATGCCTCCACTATTACAATTTAGGCTCCGGGCCCGGGCGAGTAGAATTGCACAGTACCCTCAGCGCGATAGTCTATCGCTACATCACTCCTCCGCAGGTGCAGTCTAGCTATCAGGCGCGAGTAGAACTGATCAAAGATTTTTTGCAAGGATTTTATCTCGAAGCTTTAAAGGCTTTCCGGCGCGAAACCCAACTACCACTCACCTACAGTCCCCGCACTCGCTTAGAACTAGCAGAGTACATGGCCTTTGTAGAGCGCTTCGGCAAGCGGCGCATTCCTTTACCTCGGAACCGCAGCCAGCAACTAATTATTTTACGGGCCCAAACCTTTTCCCAGCAGCAGCCCAAAGAAACCTCCGTAGATATGGAACAAGCCGCCGACGGAGGGGCTTCTGATTCCGACCAAACTTGGAACGACACCTCGGTGCACTCGGTGCGAGAAGCGATGGCAGGACAGGGTTCGGCGGCAATTCGTCCGCTAGGCGACGAGTCAGAATCTCTGCGGCAAAACGTGATTGACGAATTAGTAGCTTACTTGAAAGAGCGCAACCAACAAGACTGCGCCGATTACTTCGTGCTGCGCTTGCAAGACTTGCCGACTAATGAAATAGAGTCGCTTCTGGGCATAACTCCCCGCCAAAGAGACTATTTGCAGCAGCGCTTCAAGTACCATTTGCTCAGGTTCGCCATGTCCCACCGCTGGGAACTCGTTCACCAGTGGCTGGAAGCAGACTTAGACCGCAATCTGGGTTTGCTGCCTTCTCAGTGGCAGGATTTTGGCGAGCAAATTGGCCCAGAGGGACAGCGTTTGCTAAAGTTGAAGCAACAAGGTCTGTCAGAGTCAGCGATCGCGCAAACCCTCGGCAGCACGGTAGCCCAGGTACAGAAACGGTGGTTTAAATTGCTGGAACTTGCCTGGGAATTGCGAAATCGTTCAGATTCCGGAGAAGGGGCATCTAGTGATGAATAACGAAACGAACAGGGATGCAGAGGCTTTCGAGCGCCATTTTTTAGACTGGATATTGCAGGCGCCAATCGCGAATGTCTCTAGCGAAGATGAGGAAAACCTCAATCCGCCCCCTCGCTCACAAGAGTGGGGCGATACAGAAGAGAATTCCGGGGTGGAATACTGGGAATGGGACGAACCAGACCCGCTGGACTATCAAGTGGGGGGGCACAACAATGCACCCGCACAACCGCTGACAATTGGAGAAATACCGACCGTGCAAGACCGTTTTCAGACCTTGTTAAAACAAAGGCTTAGAGCCGAAATTGAATCCAACCCGCCGCTGTTCCCCTGGGAAACAGAATTCAAAAGCTACGACCACGATTACCCAGACGATGTAGCCCCGCAATGGGTTCCCCCCCTACACCTCTGGACTCCCCAACTACAAAATATCAGGTGGGGCCGCCTGCCAATTCCGATCGCCCAAGGGGTTTTTGCTCAACTGCTAGAACCTTGTCAGGAACTGGTAATGTCGTCGCTGCGGCAAGGCTCGAAGTTAGTTCGCGCTGTAGATAGCTTGTTTCCGGGCCAGTCTCAGGAACTCAACGAATTAGCTGGTTTAGTGCTCAGAGGTTCTTTGCGGGGACTTCTAGATTTAGAAGATTTCCCGAATTACGAAGCGGCGAGTACCGATCAAAAAATGGTGCTGTCGCTGTTGGCCGCCAAGGAAATCATTGAGTCTCTAACTTTGGATTGTCCTGTGAATCAGCCGCCGGTTTCGCGGGAGTGGCTGACAGGTTTGGGTTCGCTGACTCTGGAGGCTCAATACCTGTCGAACCCCAACAGAGAACAGCCAATACCGTGTTTAAGAGTTGAGTGCCAATTTCCGGGGGCAGGAAGTTTGGAACTCAAGGGAGGAGATGCCGAAGCAACTGCACATCGTCCAAATTCCGGGCATTTAAGTGTGGAGTTGTTTGATCCACAACCTGACAAGACTTATGCCCTAGAAGTTCGATTCCAAAACTTCGAGACCCGACCTTTGATGTTTGCTATTCGTCCAATTTTGGCAGGACAAGATAGCAACTAGAAAGGTATAATTAGAGTAAATAATTTAGGTTTTTACTCTGTGGTTTGACCTCACACAAAAACAGATGCAATCCCTCGACTTCTGTCGTGGAAAGCAAAAAAAAAAAGATTTTAGTTAAAACCCAGATTTATCTGTGAAGTTAATCTGTGGATTCAATCTAAAATCTAATGACAGAGAAATAAGATTTAGATATTAGTTAAAACCCAGATTTATCTGTGGATTCAATCTAAAATCTAAAATCTAAAATCTAAAATCGTTGGATGGGTGCACATGACAACTGATAACCTGCGAAATATACCTGTTTTGGGTAAGCTGTGGGAGCAGATTGAGGCCATGCCTCCGCCGGTGATTGAGGATTCTTTACTGCTGCGAATCCTAGTTCAGTTGTTGGTAATTGTGGGGATTGTAGCTACTGACGTTGCTGCTGAAGAAGCCCTGAACCTGTGGGCTGTGCCTGTTAGTATTGTGGGAGCAACTTGGAGTTGGTACCGCCGCCGCGATCGCAATGTAGCTGCTAAGTTCTGCATAGCTATTGGAATGCTGGTGGCACTGTTCGCTTTTTTTAGCCGCTTGGTGGGAGAATTGAATGATACGCGGTTAGTTTTGGCGCAACTGTTAATCCAACTTCAAGTGCTGCACAGCTTCGATTTGCCCCGTCGCAAGGATTTGGGCTATTCGATAGTCATCGGGCTGATTCTGTTGAGCGTAGCGGCGACTCTCAGTCAAACCTTGACTTTTGGGCCGCTGCTGTTGGTGTTTTTGGCTTTAGCACTTCCAACTTTGGTGTTGGATTATCGATCGCGCTTGGGACTCTCAAAGGTAGAAGATAGAAAGCATTCGGTAGAAGGTAAAGAGAAAAAAAATAACTGGTCGTTATTTAGGGCTACTTTGTCTCCCAAATATTTTGGTTTGCTGCTGCTGATAACTGTCGGGTTGGGGCTGACTATTTTTGCGTTTTTGCCGCGCCTCCCTGGCTATCAGTTGCGGACTTTTCCGGTGAGTGCTCCTCTTGAATATCAGGGGGAGTTTGACTCGCGCAGCATTCTGAATCCGGGGTATGTCAGAGGGGGAAACCAACAAGGAACTGGCGGAGGGAGAGGGCGAAACCCAGACAAAGGGCCAGGAGAGGTGGACTCTACTTTTTATTACGGTTTCAACCAGCGCATCAATCAAAATTTGCGGGGGGAAATGAAACCTCAAGTGGTGATGCGGGTGCGATCGCAGGCTGCGGGTTTTTGGCGAGTATTAGGCTTTGACAAATACACCGGTCAGGGTTGGGAAATTTCTCGCAACGAACAAGCTCAAAAGCTGACTAGACCTAGGTGGTCTTATCAATTTTATCTGAATCCTTTTCCCAATGCGCCTCGGACTCAAGAAGTGATTCAAAGTTATACTATTGTTGCTCCAATGCCGAATTTGATTCCGGCTTTAAACAAGCCGAAGGAGCTTTATTTTCCGAGTCCAGAGGTGGCTATTGATGCGGAGGGGGGTTTGCGATCGCCTGCGGAATTGGGAGACGGGGTGACTTATACGGTGATTTCTAATGTGCCTTTCCGCGATCGAGCTGTGTTGGGGAAAACAGGTACTAATTACCCGAAAAATATTCGCAAGTTCTATTTGGATGTGCCGCCGGAAATTGCCCAGAAGGTGCGAGAAAAAACTCAAGAAATTTTGGCTGCAAGAACTCGAGTATCTCAGTCGGACAGACCGATCGATTCTCCCTACGAAAAAGCTTTGTATTTGGCTCAATATTTAAAGCAAAATCCGAATTACAAAATAGAAAAAGCTTTGCCTTTCTTAGAAGAAGGTGAAGATTTAGTCGAGGCTTTTCTGTTTGGCTACAAAAACACCCAGAACGGCAAAAAAGTTACAGGTGGATATGGAGACCACTTTTCGACGGTATTGACCATTATGCTGAGGTCGGTCGGGATTCCCGCGCGCCTGGTGGGCGGTTTCGATACGGGAGAATTCAACCCGTTTACTGGTTACTATGTTGTGAAAAATACCGACGCTTTTTTGATGACGGAGGTATATTTTCCCAATCACGGCTGGTTTGCTTTTAATCCGATTCCGGGTTATCCGCTGATTCCGGCTTCGGTGGAAGACAACCAGACTTTTAGTGCGCTGGAATCGTTTTGGAAGTGGATCGCGGGTTGGCTACCGACTCCTCTCAGAAGCGGGCTGGATTCAGTTATAGGTTTTGTAATTGGCTGGATCAGTTTGATTGTGGGCTGGTTTCTGGGACAGTTTGCTAAGGGTTGGGTGGGGTTATTTACTGGTTTGATTGCTGCGATCGCCTTTGGCTTTATTGGCTGGTTAATGTGGCAAGTGTGGCGCAAGTGGCGCCACCGCCGCTGGCTGGCGAAGTTGCCGCCGGTGGAGGGGGTTTATCAGGAAATGCTGAAGGATTTGGCGAGTAGGGGTTTTGCTAAGCAGAAAGCTCAAACGCCTTTGGAGTATGCTGAGGCAATGCGCGGGAATCATGCAACTGATGAAGCTGAGGTGATTGATGAAGTTTCGCAAGCTTACGTGCGGTGGAAGTATGGCGGCGAAGCGGGTAATTTGAACCAGTTGCGGCAGTTGGTGGAAAATTTGAGGCGATCGCACTTGAAGAAACTCAAAAAGTTAAGATAATATAAATTCTCAGTCGGACACGGCGCCGTGTCCTGACTGTGGTAATATTAATATCGCAAAAATCGCAAATAATTTACCGTGCCGATGGTAGCTTGAGTTCGATACCCAGTTTTTGACCGACATCGATCGCCTTACCAGCAAAATCCGTCACGCCAGCGACACCAACTCCGATCGCAGCCGCCGTCGCTAAAATAGCTTTTAAACTTTTCTTTAATCTAGCTGGATTCCTTTCGTTTTCCGGTTTCTTGATTTCGGATTCAACATCTTCAATATCGATAATTACACCCTCGCGAATGTCTTCTGGAAACTGGGCGGCGGTTTCACGCATTGATGAAATTAGTTTTAGCAGTTCGGCAGTATTGGCGTTATTGTTTTGGATAAATGCGTTATTGCTAACTGTGGCGTTGTCGCTGCCAATCACACCCGACATCTGGCCGTTGAAGTTGTTGGTTTTGGAAGAATCTTGAGTCATTTTTTTACCGTTGTTAACGTTGATATTGAATTGAATGCTAGAAGAATCTCCCAAATCGGGGCGATCGATTCCAGAAATTCGCTCTTTCTCTTCCCATTGTTGCAAATTGTCCGGGAAATCTTCCATCAAGCCGCGCACGTTGACCATTTGATAAGATTTGTCGCATTCGACTTCGTACCGGCGGTTGTCCAAACGGCGGCGCAAAGACTCAAAAGTGTAGGAGTGAGGGTCTTGGCTGCCTTTGCATTCGGTACAGTTGCAGGGGATGAATTCTTGGTATTTGAGGCGATTGTCGTAAGTCGCGTGAATTTTCCAGAGTTCGTGGCGGATGCGCTCTAAAAGAGATTTTTTGTGGTTGCCAGAAACTCGAATGCGGATTTCTCGTTGGTGGTAATTCTCGATAACTTCGGCCTTGGCGTAATCGTCGGCGAGGATGACTCCATCGCGCCAAACGATATCTCCCCTACCCTTTGGTAAAGAAGGTTGAGGGCGGTAGATTAACAAGTGCATTTCGACAATAAAACGGGTAATGATGCCTTTGGGCATGAAGTCGTATTCGTAGCGCAAAATCAGGTTATCGGTGTCGTCCCAGGTGTAATCGGGCGTTTCCTGGGGGAGAAGTTGCGGGGCGATGTAGCGTCTGGGTTGGCAGGGGATTTCGTAACACAGTTTGAAGTGTTTCATCAAGTGGAGTAGTTCGTCGTGCAAGTCTCGGTATTCTCTTTCGCACCAGATTTGTTTGAGGTTTTCCTGGGTGAAATACCCGCAGTTGGCGATGACTTCTGCGTTGTCGGCGACTTCTTTTTCGTCAGTAATTTCTTTCTTGCTGATGACTTTATAAACAGCATTGGTTGCCAATTCGGGACGCAGAATGACTATGTTTTTGAGGATGGGGTCTTTTTGGAAGTGGAGGATAATTCCCAAGTCGTGAAGGTATTTGCTGAGAGTCAGCATGGCGGGTTTATCGAATTTTTTAAAGCCTTGGCTGGCGCAGATGTCGAAAAATTCGCTGACTGCGATGTGGGTTTGGCATTGGGAATAGTTTTCTAAAATGTGGCGGACGCTTGCCCAGCGTTTGGGAACGGGCGTGCTGATGTGGTCGAGGGTGGCGATGCGGTTTTGGAGGGCGCGTTGGAGTTCTGCGAGTCCGCGATTGCTGGCGAGGTTGGTAGCGAAATCTTTTTCTAAGTTGGCAAAGTCGCGCCGCTGTTGGGAGAGGTTCATTTCGCAGCGGATGTCTTGTTTTTCGTTTTGGACGAGGAAGACGGGACTGCTGTTGCTGAGGAGTTCGACGGCACTCAGCCAGTAGCAGAGGTTGGGGTTTTGGCGGCGGTTATCGACGAGGAGGACGTACAGGGAACGTTCGGTGAGGAAAAATTGGTGCGTGGCGTGGTAGATTTCCTGTCCGCCAAAGTCCCAGAGGTGGACGCGGAAAGGTTTGCCGTTGGCTTGTGTGAATTCCCAGCGCATCACGTCGATGCCTTCGGTGGAGGGTTCTCGTTTTTTGAGTTCGTAATTGGGGTTGAGGAGTTTGTTGGCTAGGGTGGTTTTTCCCGATTCGCCTTCGCCGACAATCAAAAGTTTGGCTTCGTTGAGTTCTTCGGTGTCGTTGGGGTTGTGGGTTTGGAAGTAGAAGTCGAGAATGGTACGCAAATCGCCAGCATTATCCAAGAAGCTCTTTCCGCGCAGGATTTCCGGCGGAATTGGTATCGGATTACCCCGCAAATCTAGTTTTTCCAGCTTTTCCATGTCGCGAATCGCCTCTGGGATGGAGGTAATCTGATTGAAACTGAGCTCAAGCCTTGTCAGATTGGACAGTTGCCTGACGATCACCTCTGGGATGGAGGTAATCTGATTGTTACCGAGGTGAAGCTCTGTAAGATTCGACAGTTTGCCGATCACTTCTGGGATGGAGGTAATCTGATTGCCACTGAGGTAAAGCCCTGTCAGATTCGACAGTTGGCCGAGATCCTCTGGGATGGAGGTAATCTGATTCCTCCAGAGGTAAAGCTGTGTCAGATTCGACAGTTGCCCGATCGCCTCTGGGATGGAGGTAATCTGATTGTTACCGAGGTGAAGCTGTGCCAGATTCGACAGTTTGCCAAGCGCCTCTGGGATTTGGGTAATCTGATTGCCCATGAGGTAAAGCTCTGTCAGATTCGACAGTTTGCCGAGATCCTCTGGGATGGAGGTAATTTGATTGTAAATGAGGTCAAGCAGTGCCAGATTTGACAGTTTGCCGAGATCCTCTGGGATGGAGGTAATCTGATTGCTCCAGAGGTAAAGCCCTGTCAGATTCGACAGTTTGCCGAGCGCTTCTGGGATGGAGGTAATCTGATTGTCACTGAGGGAAAGCCCTGTCAGATTCGACAGTTGCCCGAGCTCCTCTGGGATCGAGGTAATCTGATTGCGACTGAGGGAAAGCCCTGTCAGATTCGACAGTTGCCCGATCACTTCTGGGATGGAGGTAATCTGATTGCGACTGAGGGAAAGCTCTGTCAGATTCGACAGTTGCCCGATCACTTCTGGGATAGCTGTAATCTGATTCGTACTGAGGTCAAGTATTTTTAAGTTGGTTAATTGAAGAACACCATCAGGAAACTCAGTTAACTTATTCCCAACCCATTCACTTTTCTCTTCATCAAACTTCCCCAACACCAACGTCTCAAGCTGCGTACACTTGCCAATCTCCGGCGGCAATTCCTCCAAGTCCAGCCCCGACAAATCCAGTTGGGTCAATTTTTCCTCGGCTGCCCGGTGAATTCGCCGCACTGCTTCCTCTCGCGTCATGCCCTTTGTCTCTCGGTAGGATTCATTTTATTGTGACAGGACTTTTTGTTGGGTGGGGAAAGCCTGCAGCAATCAGGACACGGCAGGAATCAGGACACGACGCGGTGCCGTTTTCCGAAAATTAATCTGGCGATGATTATAGATGATTATATCCGAGGGAGGGCGATGTCGATTATTTTGGGGTAGGGAAACGGCATTGCCGTGTCCAGAGTTGCCTACGCACCAAAACCAAAGAAACCGGGTTTTTTCCCTTTTCTACGGCTGTAACGCCTCTTCTGGGCAAAAACCCGGTTTCTGGGCACCCGCGCATAATCTGATTGCGCTCGCCAAATTTTCACTCTTTATACAGCCTCACCCTTTCAATCATCCGTTTGATGAGCAACAATCAGGCGATCGATTTCTTCGTGGTGGCGATCGTAATAACGCCAAGCATTCTCTCTTCTCGAAATCTGGCACAACAAGCACTAGCTGACAGTGAAGCCGAAGGATTTGGACTATGAAAAGATTGCTGAGAGCCAGGAAGTGCGAGGGATAAACTTTGAATTACTGTTGTGCTGCATTAATCTGGTTAATCATGTTGATGCTATCAAAACTTTTCAGCAAGCACTCAAGAACGATTAAAATAAGTAAGGGTTTTCAACTCACATTGAGTATCAAGCCACATAAAAAATACGCCCCCGACAATAGGTGGGGTTGTGTGTTTTACTATAAAAATTTTGATGCGGATAAAAGGACTTGAACCTTCACTCCTTTCGGAACCAGAACCTAAATCTGGCGCGTCTGCCAATTTCGCCATATCCGCATTTTGAGATTTAAATACTATAGCACACAACCGAGCGAGCGGTCAATCGATTTTAGATTTTAGATTTTAGATTTTAGATAAAATAAAGCGACCTACTGATAAATCCGCAGGCTTATGACCAAATTGCTCGATCGCTCAACATCGAGAAACCCGGTCATTTTTGGACACCGGGTTCAATCATGAGTTATCGCCACAGCAATTTTCCGTATTTTTCACTTGTCACTTACTTTTGGCCCAGCGCTTTCCAGGTTGTTTCGTCCACCATGCCGTTAGCCGTCAAACCCTTAAATTTCTGAAAGTTCTTGACAGCCGAAGTAGTGCGAGCGCCAAAAATGCCGTCGATAGGGCCCGGATCGTAACCCTGTATTTCCAAACGCACCTGTAGCGTCTTCACCTTGGAACCGACAGCGCCTTTATTTAGAAGAGTTGGAGGATTGCCGGGAACAGCAGCATTGCTCAGAATTGGAGCATTGCTCTGCACAGTTTCAGGAGCTGCCGCCGGATCTGCTGCTAAAGCTGTCCAAGTTTCCTTGTCCACAATGCCGTCTGAGTTCAAACCCTTAGACTGCTGAAATGCACGGACCGCCGATGTGGTCCGAGAACCATAGGAACCGTCGATCGTCCCTACCTTGAAACTGTGTACCTGCAAGCGCTGCTGTATGGCCGCAACTTCTGGCCCGTCAGCTCCCGCCGAGATTGTTTTTTCCTTTCTCACTGGCGGCTGCTCGCCCGCGTAAAAAGGCTTATTAAACATATCTGCTTGGGAATTTTCCTCGGGCGATGCTGACGCACCCGGATCGGCGGGAGCCGTAAAGTCTCTGCGGTACTGTTCCTGCACCAAGGGTTGGGAGTCGAAAGCAGCAGTTGCCTTTCGGGTCAAGGCGGGAGCGAGCAGAGCGAGCAAGCTGAAAATCGTAACAGTAGTCACACGCATAAATTTCATCCTGTTAGTGAGGTTTGACAAGGTTTCCCTGTTTTCTAGTTTCTAAATCTAATTGTATTACCCGGACTGCTTTATGAGACATATAGCAGAAGCAAGAAGGAAGAATCCCCTTCGACTTCGCGATCGGGTAACTAGAAGTCCGAAGAAAGGGGCAATCGACCGCATTGGTTTGAACCCTTAAGAAGCTCCTAAGCGTTTGGCGCGGTTGCTATATCTGCCCCGGCCTCTAGAAGAGAAGTTCGGCAATGGAGACACCAGCACTCAGAAGTTGCGAGTTGGAAGTTACGTGTTAGAAGTAGGGGCCGGTTCGCACTATTCCTAATAAACCCGGTTGATTCCGAAATGTTTCGTTACCGAAGCCAATATTGTCGTATAAACCACGTCTTTTAGCCTCAGTCTTAGGGTACAAAACCTGCAGTTATTCACAAATCTTTACAGGCGGATTTTGTACAAAGTTGCTCTATGACAGGCTAAGTTTTTTCCTTCAACCCCCCCGTAATATCAATTCCGCTTGTATCGGAATTATTAAACGGCTCTTGAGGCAGAGGATAAGGAGAAACGGAAGAGAGACATGAATAATTCCGATGCCAACATATTTGATATAAAAAGCAAAACTCGCCACTTATCGGTTTGCGTGTTCGGCCAATAAAGCCTTGGCTCTCGGCTTGTAAATTAGATAAAACAGCGATTCTATGTAGCGGAGCATATCTTCGCGGTTTTCCTTGGACGAGTAGTTCCAGAAACCGTAAGTCCGGGCCAGAGTCAGCAGCCTGGTAGTGTGAATTTTCCAGGTATACGTGCTGTAAACTCGGTCAATTCCTCGCGTGGAAATTTCATACCAATAGTTGGGATTGTGTTCGCATTTCGATAAAAAATCTAGAAGTTTTTGGGCGGTTTCCGGGTGGTTAGTCGGGTTGATATAAAACCCATTTACGCCATCTTGAATAATTTCCAGCGGGCCACCAAACTGTGTCCCGAAAGTGGGAATGCCGGTAATCATTGCTTCGAGAATTGTCAAGCCAAAAGCTTCAAATAATGCTGGCTGAACAAATATACCTTGGGTGTCGGCGATTACCCGGTAGATTTCGCCGGACAGGCTTTTGGAAAGCCTCACTCCCAGCCAACGAATTTTACCGTGAAGGTTGTATTGGTCGATAATTGCGTAGAGCTTTTTAATTTCTTCTGCTTCTTCGTAGTCTTCGGTTTCTTCGACCCGCAGCTTGCCAGCTACTAGAATTAAGTTGCATTTTTCTTGCAATTTCTGGCTTTTTCCAAACAATTCTGCTAAGCCTGTCAGGTTTTTAATGCGATCGAGCCGGGCCATCGAAAATAAAGGGCGCTTTTGCGGGTCGTCGAGTTTTCCAAAGACCTGTTCCGGGTCTTCTAGAGTAAACAGCAGTTCGTTGAGCCGATCGCGATCGCCTTGCACCCGGTCTTCTATCCGCGTGTAGGGAAAGTAGACGCTTTCGTTGACTCCCGGCGGCACAACGTTGAATTTAGGGCTGAACAGTTCAATCCCGTTCACAACGTGGTACAAATCCGGCATGGTGAAACAATTATAAGATTCGTACTGACCTACACTATCGGGTTGACCGACAATCTCTTGATAGGTGCTGCTGACAATACAATTAGCTGCATTCATAGCAATTATATCGGCAGTAAATTGCAGCGAAAAATGGTACTTTTCCTCGGATTCTTGCCAGTAGAGATTGCTAAACGAATATTTAGATTTTTCCAGCGCATGGGCAATATTGCACTGAGTAGTTTTGAGTTTGCGAGACAGCAAAAATGCTACCAAGTTGCCGTCAGAATAGTTGCCGACAATTAAATCTGGCTTGCCCTGAAACTCAGCCAGCAATTCCTTTTCTGCATCGATCGCGTAAGTTTCCAAATAAGGCCAAATCTCGAATCTAGAAATCCAATTTTGAGTCAGTTTGGGATTGAACTCCCGGAAGGGAACCCGCAAAATCCAAGTATTTTCTGTGCCGTGAACTTTTTCCAAACGTTCGTTGCAGCGCCTGCCGTCGCTGTTAGGAATTAACCGGGTGAGAATAATTACTTTAGGTTTGACTCCTAAACTATCGAGACCGGCAAGATGAATGTCTTCTTGCAGTTGTTTCTCTAAACTCTTGGCTTGATCGAGGACATAAACTACCTGACCTCCCGTATCCGGTCGCCCCAAAACTCCTTCTTGGCCGAACCAGCCGTGAGGAGAAACTAGGACGATTTTGAAAATCATCGGGATGCGAGAAATAAATGCTTCTAGGGTTTGTGGATCGGGGGCATCAATTAATTCGTCAAGAATTCCTAGGGTTTCATTCACGCGGGCTGCGGTATTTCCCCAACCTGCCTCGAAACCCATCAATTGCAGAACCAGTCGAAATCTTTCATAGGGTTCTTCTTCAGAAAGATCGCTGACAAAGGTGAGGGCTTTTTTGATTTGTTCTGAAAGTTGTTCTTGGGATTTTATGCGATCGTTAATTAGTAATTGTATGCCGTTGTAGCGGTGAATTCCCAAGAAATTAAATAGAGTGTCCTGCGATTGTGTGGGGTCTTGAAACAGTTTGCTGGACAGGTATCGGTTGAGGAATTGCACTCCTTTGCCGATGTTTTTGGGGTCGCGAATTGTGGGGGAATTATCGTAAAAAGGGCCGAAATCTAGTTCGAGAATGTCGCCTTCTTGGGGGTGAAAGTGGTTGACGAAGCGATCGCGCACGTCGAGCAATTCTTGCACTGTCATCTGCTCAACAGTCAAGTCATCTGCAACTCGCAGTATTTCCATTGTAGCAATTTTTGGTCGCAGCAAGACGCAAAGACTGCCATCTTCGAGAATAATTTCCTGAACGTAGTAAATCAGTTTCCTTAAAAGAGAAGATTGATGGAACTGTTCGGGCTTTTCGTATTTGGTGCAGTAGGCGGCAAAAGCGTTAACTATGTCGTTTCGCAGTAAATATTTGTTTCCCAAAGCGCGTAAATCGCTGACAAACTGACGCAAGTCAGTTTTTTCGTCGCTGGCGATAACAGCCTGAAAGAGTTCAGACATACATACTCCCTTATTTATGATTTTTGATTTTATCTGTAAAAAAGGGCGATACTGTTTGAGTATCGCCCTTTTTTTTTTTTCTACTACTTTTTTTGTCATTTTAAAGTTGGCAATCTGAACTTGCTATCCCTCAAATGACATAAAATTCCCCGTATTTGTGGCGAATGTAACGGACAAAGGGATCGATACTTAAAGGTGAACCGGTAACGCGATCGATCAATTCGACGGCGGTGTATTTGCGGCCGTGCTGGTAGATGTTTTGTTTTAGCCAGTCGTGGAGTACGGTAAAATTGCCCTGTTCTATTTCTACGGGAATTTCAGGATTGATTTTTACTGCTGTTTCGTAGAATTGGGCGCTCATCAAGTTGCCGAGGGTGTAACCTTGGAACATTCCGCCGATCGTACCAACATACCAGTGAACATCTTGCATGGCGCCTTCGCTGTCGGTGGTCGGGACCACTCCCAGGTCGTTTTGATAGCGTTCGTTCCAAGCTTCGGGGAGGTCTCGCACTGCTAATTTTCCTTCTACCATTGCCAATTCTAGATCGAAGCGGATGGCGACGTGGAGGTTGTAGGTTACTTCGTCGGCGTCGGTGCGGATGAGCGATCGCGAGACTTTGTTAATTGCCCGGTAAAATGCGTCAGTGGATACCTGTCCCAACTGTCGCAAAAATACGCCTTGGAGTTGCGGGTAGAAACATTCCCAAAAACCGCGGCTGCGCCCGACCAAATTTTCCCAAAGTCGCGACTGACTTTCGTGCAAGCCGGAGGAAATGCCGCCTGCCAGAAGCGTGCCTTCAAATTCCGGGGAATTTCCGAGTTCGTAAAGAGCGTGTCCGGCTTCGTGGATGCTGCTGAAGAGTGCTTGATCCAGGTGATCTTCGTAGACGCGGGTGGTGATGCGCACGTCGTCTATGGAGAAGTTGGTCATGAATGGATGCAGGGTTGTGTCTTGGCGTCCCCGCTGGAAGTCGTACCCCATGCGTTCTACGATTGTGCGGGTGAATTCTAATTGCTGGGATTCGGGGAAGTGTTGGTGCAAGCAGGAGTCGTCGGCAGGAGGTTGGGAGGTTATGGCTTCGACTATCGGCACTAATTCTTGACGCAATTGGGCGAAAAGCGGGCGCAGCAGGGATACTTTCATGCCGTAGTCGCTACGATCGATCAAAGGATCGGCGATGTGTTCGTATCCGGGGAAAAACTCGGCGTACTGCCTGCTTAATTCTAGGGTTTTTTCGAGATACGGCTCGACGGCTGCGAAGTTGTTGGCTGCTCTGGCCGCGGCCCAAGCTTCGTAGCAGTCGGCTTGGTGGCGGCAGAGTGCTGACATGAAGGTTGCGGGGATTCTGGCGGCGCGATCGTAGTCTCTGCGGGCGATGCGGATCAGGCTGGCTGCGGTGGAGTCGTAGGGGAGGGTTTGTTCGTAGAAACGCAAGTCTTCTAGGAGTTCACCAATTTTGGGATCTGTAAATTTTTCGTGGGATATTTGTTTGAGAGTAGCCAACTGGCGGCCTCTGGCAGTTGCACCTTTGGCGGGCATATAAGTTGATTGATCCCAATGCAGCAACGACGAGGCTGATTCGATGTCCGTAACTTCTCTGAGGTGGGCTGCCAGTTGAGCGAATTTTGCTTGAGTTTTGTCTAGGGTTTGCATGATTGGGGTTTATGGTGCTGTTTTGCCTACAAAGGTTGCAGTGCGGCATCCGTATCCATCAATCATCGCTACCCTGAAATCAAGCTAAAAACCGCACTTCTTCCCGTATTGTACGCAATTTAGAGTCATTTTTGCACAGTTTCCGGTATTTATGGGGATTGAGTTCGATCGCCTCGGATAAGTTTTCGATCGCCAGCCGGATACTGGTGGCTACAAGTTCGGGGCTGTTTGTGAGTTCGCCTGCTGCTTTTTCCAGGGCGTAAACGCAAGCTTTTTGATAGTAAAGGTTTGGATCGTCGGGGTTGAGTGCGATGACTTTATCGTAGGAGGCGATCGCTTCGGTAAATCGTTGAATTGTTTTGAGGGCGACGGCGCGGTTGTACCAGGCTTCGGTGTTGTCTGGCTGCAACTCTACCGTTTTGTCCCACGAGGCCACTGCTTCTTCAAAGCGTTGTAACTTGGCGAAGGCTAAGCCGCGGTTGTACCAGGTTTCGCTGTCGTTTGGCTTGAGTGCGAGGGCTTTGTTCCAGGATGCGATCGCCGCTTCAAATTGTCCCATTTGTGCGATCGCCGTGCCGCGTTTGTTCCAGGCTTCGGCGGAATTCGGCCGCAGTTGCAGGGTTTTGTCGTAGGAGGCGACGGCTTCCGGGTAGAGTTTTTCATCAGCTAGGGCTATGCCGCGGTTGTACCAGGCTTGATGCAAGTCTGGTTTGAGTTCGATCGCTTTGTCGTAGGATGCGATCGCCGCTGTATTTTGGTCGCATTTTCTGAGGGTAAATGCTTTGTTGTACCAAGCTTCGCAGTAGTCTGGTTTGATGGCGATGGCTTTGTCGTAGGAGTTGATCGCTTCTGATAATTTTTCTAAGTTGACGAGGGTGTTGCCGCGGTTCGTCCAAGCTTCGTGGTAGTCTGGCTTGAAATCGATCGCCTTTTCGTAGGATGCGATCGCTTCTGAGAGTCTGTTGAGCTTCCGCAAAACGTTGGCGCAGTTATACCACGCTTCGGGATTGTTTGGTTTGATTTCTAGGGATTTGTTGTAGGCTGCGATCGCTTCTTCTAGCTGACCCAATTTTTTGAGGGCTACGCCTTGGTTGTACCGCGCTTCATAAAACTTTGGTTCGAGTGCGATCGCTTCTTCCCAAGATTCGATCGCAGCTTGGAATCGCCCCATTGCTTCTAGGGCGTTGCCGCGATCGTACAAGGTTTGAGCGTTTTGGGTGTTGACTGCTATGGATTTTTCCCCTGAGTCGATCGGCTTTTCTATGCTGGCTAATTTTTGCAAGGGGTTTCACCTCATTTTCTGTCTAATTGATTCTTTTCTTTTTTATATGCGATCTTTTTCGCCTGTGAGTGCTTTCGATCGATATTATTTGGTTATTTCTGGCAATTTTACAGGATTTTGGGAACTTTTTCAATTTTTTTCAATATAATCCTATCTCGGAGATTTGTAGGTATAGATTAATACTATTTTTTTAGATGACTGCGTAGAAAAGAGGAAAGGGCGATCGTACTGAGGTGTGACAAACCTCACCCAAGATATCATTTTCACGTAACCCTTTTGAGCGATCGGCGGTTGAAACCGCGTCTTGTCAAGCGAAGTCTGCCTTGGTAGACTAATAAATAATAAGAGTCTTTTTGAGGCTGTAAGGGCGGGTTTTACCAACAATAATGGCCTAAAACCGACAATCTCATAAACCCGCCCCGCCCAAGGGCAAATCCCTATTCTTGAATCAAGGCTTGAAACCGAGTATGCGATCGAATGCTGTCAAAATCCGAGTCAGTTTTTGCCATTTCTCGGTATTTGTCAGGGTTCAGATTGATGGCTTGCTGCAAATTCTGAATAGCTTTGTCAATCTGACCGTGTAACGCATAGCAGCAAGCTTTATTATAAAAATCCGATGTCTCATATTGTACCAGGCTTTGTCTTTGTCTAGTTTGAATTCTAAGGCTTTGTCGTAGGAGGCTATCGCTTCTTCCAATCTTCCTAAATTACCCAGTGCAATGCCCCGATTGTTCCAGGCTGCGTCATCATCTGGTTTGAATTCTAAGGCTTTGTCGTAGGAGGCTATCGCTTCTTCCAATCTTCCTAAATTACGCAGTGCAATGCCCCGATTGTACCAGGCTTCGTGGTAATCTGGTTTGAATTCTAAGGCTTTGTCGTAGGAGGCTATCTCTTCTTCCAATCTTCCTAAATTACCCATTGCACAGCCCCGATTGTACCAGGCTTCGTGGTAATCTGGTTTGAATTCTAAGGCTTTGTCGTAGGAGGCTATCGCTTCTTCCAACCTGCCTAAATTACGCAGTGCAACGCCCCGATTGTACCAGACTTCGTGGTAATCTGGTTTGATTTCTAAGGCTTTGTCGCAGGAGGCTATCGCTTCTTCCAACCTGCCTAAATTACCCAGTGCAACGCCCCGATTGTTCCAGGCTTTGTGATAATCTGGTTTGAATTCTAAGGCTTTGTCGCAGGAGGCTATCGCTTCTTCCCACCTGCCTAAATTACGCAGTGCAACGCCCCGATTGTACCAGGCTTCGTGTTTATCTGGTTTGAATTCTAAGGCTTTGTCGCAGGAGGCTATCGCTTCTTCCCACCTGCCTAAATTATCCAGTGCAACGCCCCGATTGTTCCAGGCTTGGTGTTTATCTGGTTTGATTTCTAAGGCTTTGTCGTAGGATGCGATTCCTTCTTCCAACCTGCCTAAATCATCCAGTGCACAGCCCCGATTGTACCAGGCTTCGTGGTAATCTGGTTTGATTTCTAAGGCTTTGTCGCAGGATGCGATCTCTTCTTCCAACCTGCCTAAATTACCCAGTGCAATGCCCCGATTGTTCCAGGCTTCGTGGTAATCTGGTTTGATTTCTAAGGCTTTGTCGTAGGATGCGATCTCTTCTTCCAACCTGCCTAAATTACCCAGTGCAATGCCCCGATTGTTCCAGGCTTCGTGTTTATCTGGTTTGATTTCTAAGGCTTTGTCGTAGGATGCGATCTCTTCTTCCAACCTGCCTAAATTACCCAGTGCACAGCCCCGATTGTACCAGGCTGCGTCATCATCTGGTTTGATTTCTAAGGCTTTGTCGTAGGATGCGATCTCTTCTTCCAACCTGCCTAAATTACCCAGTGCAATGCCCCGATTGTTCCAGGCTTCGTGTTTATCTGGTTTGATTTCTAAGGCTTTGTCGTAGGATGCGATCTCTTCTTCCAACCTGCCTAAATTACCCAGTGCACAGCCCCGATTGTACCAGGCTGCGTCATCATCTGGTTTGATTTCTAAGGCTTTGTCGTAGGATGCGATCGCCTTTGCATATTCTTCAGCATAGCGATACAATAAACCTTGTTCATAAAACAATTCTGCTTGTTGTTCGGGTGTTTGCCCATCCTCATCAATTAAAGATTGAATCCTCACCAATTCCCGTTTTCTTTCTTGGGGAGTCAAAGCTAGATAATCTTCTGAATTCCTTCTTTCGGAACAAGCCTGCCGTGATTCGAGTTGCAGCAGTTCTTTATCCATTGACAACTTAAATAAACTCGATCGCCAATCAAAGAAATCCGGCGCCCGCTGAATAAAATAATCAATAGCAAACTTAGGCAACAGAAAAACAAAACAGATTTTAAAATTATCTCGAAATCGTTCTCGCTGCTGGTTTAAATTAATTAAAACAGGCGGCACACCCCGCCAACTATAAGAGTAAATATCCTTGCTTTCCCAGCCGAGCTCCTTTTTTTCTTGTTCGTATTCATAAAGTGAATATTCTAAACCCTGGACGAATAGGACATTGATGCGATCGCGATTTGGCAACTCTTCAATTAGATTGTAAAAATCATAAACCGACTTTTCCAGCCGCAAAACCTCAATCTTTTGCTGCGAAATATCTGTTTTAACTCTAGCAATCCAGCGTTCTCCCTCCGCCGGCGAACACTCCACAAATAACAAGCTAAAGCCTTTTGTCCGCTTGATAGCGCGTATCAGATCTCGATATTCTTCCTCCGGTTCTGCGGGCGGTAAATCTTCGTCCCAATCAATTGCTTCTGGTTTCATGGCTGAAGTATAGCGACTGCTTCATTAAATTCCGGAATGCCTTTAATTAGCGGGTGAACATCATACCAAGAGTGCATATTTTCTTCTTCATCGAAGTATCTGTATTCCAAAATACAGCGACTAAATAGCAAATTGCGGTGCTGTTCGTCATTAAGTATCCGACGAGAAAGAGATACTTGTGCTAAAATAGACCATTCATTTTGTCCGGCAGTTTTGCGGTAAACATCCCGCAGGTTCGTAATTGCCCTTTTCGCTGCTTTCGCAGTAATGGGCAAATTATCCGTCTTGTTGAGAGCTTCTTGCATCATCAACATCAAATTCCTGACGTGGCCTCCACTCATCAAACACAGCTCTTCTAGAGTTTCTGCGGTATCAAAAACTGTTTCTAAAGATAAATGCGGCTCAACTTGTTTTACTCGCTTCTCAATCAACTCTTTCATTTTAGCAAGTCCCGGCGGGTGAACTTCACCGCTGGGTTTGCGTACCATAATCATTGGTAGCACTTTGGGAGGATTGCTATAATTATTGCTTAAATCGGCAGCGCGGTTAGAATGCACCATCGAAATCGGTACGGTGTAAACTACGTGACATTTTAAAGCTTTGAGTTGTTCGCTGCGGTCTAAGAAAATTTCATCGAGATTGCTGCGTCCCCCTGGGTCTTTGGAAAACGGCACAATCCGATCTAAATTATCGGCTATCACAACCAGTTTTGAATATTTGCTGGGCAATTTCTTTTTAGCATTGACAATAAACTCATTCAACGCATCAATCAGCGTTAATGTGTAGGGATTAACTTTTTCTCTAATTTTTTGGCGCAAACTCGGTTCGTTTCTCACATTCGCCGTCAGCTTGGCAAACTGAGAAATTTGCATCTCTAAGTTTAATGTTTCAAAAGATACTTCTGACAGGGCTAAATCTTTTAAATCGTTCCAGCGGCTTTCCATCCAATCGCGCAAAGGTTTTGGGTCAGCATCTTTAATTGCTTCTAAAAAGTGCCTGGTGCAAGCGAGCAAAATATCTGTATATTCTGTATCTTCGGGATTGATATCTTGTTCGTCAGCAGCGAAATAAACGACAAAATAACCTTGTTTTTTTAGATGATCCTCTAGGCGCAGCAATTCGGTTGACTTTCCCGCCCCCCGGTGTCCGGCGTATAACTGATACTGATAAGTCATCTGTTTGGAACGCTGAATGTTGCGGCCCAAGTCTAGGGTAATATTGTCATCTCCTCGCACTTCTTGACAGTCAACATATTGCGGGTCGCCTGCTGGTAAGGGATAAAATGGGTTAAAGGCATCGGTGAGGTCTGTTAGTAATTGTTCTGTATTTGGATTCATAATTTTTTTTAGTATTTTTGGTTTTTTATAGGCTCAACCGCAGATTTAAGGCAGATGAACACGGATAAACGCAGATAGTTTTAACAAGAGCGATCGAAGCTATGCAAAAGGCTGGGTGCACATGGCGCACCCAACAATCACTACTTTTAGGCTTGATATTTTTTCAGAGTTGCGACTTTTTCGGGGAAGATTTCGATCGCCATTTTGTCATCATCACGAATCGCGAGCGATCGCCTCACCTCGCCCAAAAACAGCGGCTGCGACAGCCCCGGTTCAGGATGTACAACTGTACGAACCCGGATTGTCATGTAGTCTCTGCCCCTTCCAGAGCGCCCTGGAGAGTACAAATCCGCAGCGACTTGGCGCATCGTTGCTTCTAATTCCGATTCGGTGATCGTAGGCGGCACAGTAACTACTGTTTGAGCGCCGCCAGTATCGTAAACTAAAGAATAGCGAACTGCACCGGGAATTTCTGTGCGAGTAAACAGTCCCAAACCCAGACCGAATATACTCGCAGCGACTACGGTCATAAAACTTGTCACTCCTACCAATCGGAAGCGAATACCCCATTTGAAGATAAATGCTATAACAGTTAGAATAGCCAAGGCTGCTGTCAGAATTCCCGCCCATTGGGCGTAGATTAAAAGGTTAGAATTTACGCTCATTTGTCAATTTGGTAATTGGTCGTTTGGTCATTTGTCATATCGTTTCCCGTGGGATGGGCACGATCGAGTCAAAGTCAATAATTACACCTTCCCCCACTCCCCACTCCCCACTCCCCATTATTCCGGTGCAACCGGAATTGATATCATGAGGCGTTTCGGGCCACAAGCAGATAAGTCATCATATCGCCTTTGCCCTTCACCGGAATCACGCCTCGCTCCTCAAAAACATACTTACCCCGCAGGCGCTCGTAGGTAGCAACTGTCACCTGAATGCTGCCGGGGACGCCTTGAGATTCCATCCGGGAAGCTGTATTTACCGTATCTCCCCACAAATCGTAAGTAAATTTTTTAGTACCGATTACCCCAGCTTCCACCGGGCCTGTGTGGATGCCGATGCGGATGCTGAGCGGCTGACCTCCCTTGGTGCGGATCTTAGTCATTGCTGCTTGAATGTCTAACGCCATTTCGGCGATCGACTCGGCGTGGTCGTCGCTGGGCGTCGGCAAACCGCCA
Organism: Microcoleus sp. Pol7_A1; assembly: GCF_036701085.1. NCBI lineage: Bacteria > Bacillati > Cyanobacteriota > Cyanophyceae > Oscillatoriales > Microcoleaceae > Microcoleus > Microcoleus sp. Pol7_A1. Next base: position 44,987 of record NZ_JAUBQD010000028.1, on the reverse strand, counting down.
ACAACCATATAAGCATCGCCGATCGTCTTAATTTTCTCAAGTCCGTAGCGCTCGGCCAACTCGTCAAAAGCCGAAAAAATCTCGTTGAGCAACTCCACCAACTGGGCCGGCGACAAATGAGCCGAAAGCTTAGTAAAACCGACCAAATCGGCAAACATCACTGTTACCTCAGCGAAACTGTCGGCGATCGTACTTTCCCCGTGTTTCAGGCGCTGCGCGATCGCCTTCGGTAAAATATTTAACAGCAAACGCTCGGACTTTTCCTTTTCCAGAGCCAACTCGTGTAAATACGCCTGCTCCTTATCCCGCAGCCGCTTCTTTTCCAGACAAGCGCTAATCCGAGCCTTGAGCAATACCGGATTGAACGGTTTAGAAAGATAATCCTCCGCCCCCAACTCAATACACCGGACGATACTGTCGATATCGTCCACCGCCGAAATCATAATCACCGGGATATAGCGCAACTTTTCGTCCGCTTTCAGATTTTCCAGCACCTGATAGCCGTTCATTTGCGGCATCATAATGTCTAGGAGAACCAAATCAAAAGGATCTCTTCGCAACATTTCCAGAGCTTGGAGACCATCTTCAGCAACAGTGACCAAGTGGCCTTGACGCTGAAGTCGGCGGGCCAGCAAATCGCGGTTTACCTCATTGTCATCAACAACCAGCACGCTGCCCTCGTCACCTTTCATGTCATGGCCTCTTTCAGAAGCGTTTCAATTTTACCCAAAAGTCGGGGAAACTCGACCGGTTTGGTGTCGTAGTCGTCGCAGCCGGCGGCCAGACACTTTTCACGATCGCCCGCCATTGCGTGAGCCGTCAGAGCAATCACCGGAATCGTGCTAGTTTCAGGAGCCGCCTTAATTTGCTGGGTTGCTTGCCACCCGTCGAGCACTGGCAGACTCATATCCATCAGAATCAAATCGGGTACTTTCGCGAGCGCCATCGACACCCCCTCAGCACCGTCAACAGCAATAAAGACCTCGTGTCCCTTGCGGGCCAGACGCCTGGAAAGCATATCCCTATTCATTTCGTTATCTTCGACCAACAGGATTTTAGCCATTGGTGTTCTCCTTGCCTTTCGAGTCGTACCTGCGATCGAACCTGTCATTCACTATAGAGCGAACATCGCGCAACAAAGTATCGCAACTGTAGACTCCTTTTTGTAGCACCCGATCGACACAACCGTTAAGCTGCTGGCTTTCGGCCGGTGTCAGGTCTTTCCCCGCGAGCACAACAATCGGTATTGGATCTCCAGAGTACGATTTGCGAAGTTCGCCGATCAACTCAAAACCATCCATTTCTGGCAACATCCAATCCAGCAGGATCAGATGCGGTCGGGCAATTTCTAGCTGAGAGAGAGCCGCGCGCCCGCTGTCAGCCTCCGTTACTGCCCAGCCTTGTCTTTCTAGTATGCGTCGCAGTATTTCCCGCGTGGCAACGTCGTCTTCCACAATTAGAATCTGACAGGTCAAATTGTTACTTGCAACGCCGTCTTGGTCGCGCCGGTACTTGTTCAACAAGGTAGCCAGCCGTTTGCCGTCCACTGGTTTGGTGAGGTAGTCCGAGGCACCCAATGCAAAGCCGAGGCTTTTGTTGCCCACAAAGGATAGCAGGATTACGGGAATTTCGGCAAGATCTGGATCTGCCTTCAGCGCTGAGAGTACCGCCCAGCCGTCCATTCCGGGCATGATCACGTCGAGGGTAATCGCGTCTGGCCGCAGTTGCTTAGCGAGCCGGAGAGCTTGCTCGCCGCCGCCGGCGACTTCGATGTGCAGCCCTTGGCGGCTGAGGGCGCGCTGGATCAAATCCCGCGATATGGGGTCGTCATCAACTACCAGCACCGTGCCGACAGCGGGGGCGACCGGAGGGCTAGTGCTGTCGCGGACTTTGTTGGCGATTTCCGGCTGTTGGATCGCGCTGGGCAAGAGCACGGTGAAAGTGCTGCCTGCGCCCAGCGTGCTGCTGACCTCAATGCTGCCACCCATCATATGACAGAAGCGCTGGCTGATAGCTAGTCCCAAACCCGTGCCGCCGTACTTGCGGGTAGTCGAGGCGTCAGCTTGGGTGAAAGGTTGGAAAACTCGCTGCAATTGCTCTTTTGTCATGCCGATACCGCTGTCGGCGACGCGGAAACTGAAAAATTCGGAGTTAGAAATTAAAATTTGGGAAGATTCCTCTTGATTGTTCATTTTTAATTGTTCATTTTTAATTCTTTCCACCCCGATCGCAATTTTCCCGTTTTGGGTGAACTTGGCAGCGTTGCTGAGCAGGTTGAGCAGCACTTGCCGGACTTTGGTCATGTCGGCGTGCATGGTGTCGAGGTTGTCTGGACAGTAAACTTCTAGGGTATTACCATTTTTCTCGACCAGCGGCCTGGCCGTGGCGACAGCACTTTCAATTAAGGGATGGATGTCGAAGGTTTCTAAGTAGAGATCCATTCGGCCTGCTTCAATTTTAGAGATATCTAGGATGTCGTCGATCATCGACAGCAGGTGTTTGCCGGCGCTGCGGATTTTTTCGAGGTCGGGGACGAAAGCTTCATCGCCCAATTCTTCAGCTTCTTCTTTAAGCATTTCGCTGTAGCCGACGATCGCATTGAGCGGTGTGCGCAGTTCGTGGCTCATGTTGGCAAGAAATGTGCTTTTTGCCCGGTTGGCTGATTCTGCTGCTTCTAGGGCCGACTGCATGGCGGATTCTGCCTGTTTGCGATCGGTGATGTCTTGGACTGTGCCTTCGTAGTACAAAACGCTGCCGCTTTCGTCGCAGATGCTGCGCGCGTTTTCGGAAATCCAGATCGTGCTGCCGTCTCGGCGGTATATTTGGGATTCAAATTTTGATATTTGACGGCGCACCCCCAATTGGGCAATAAACTCGGCGCGTCGCTTGGGGTCTACGTAAAGTTGGCGGTTGAGGTTTGCGAGTTCGGCGAGCATTTGGGTAGAGGATTCGTAGCCGTAAATCCGGGCTAGTGCGGGATTGGCACTGAGGTAGCGCCCGTTTGGGGTGGTCTGGAATATGCCTTCGACTGCGTTTTCAAAGATGCTGCGGTATTTTGTTTCGGCTTTTCTCAAGGCTGCTTCTGCTCGCTTGCGCTCTAGGGCATTGGCGAGCATTTCTCCTACCATTTTTAGCTGTGTGGATATTTCTGGCGATGGATTTGCTATTTGCTTTAAGGCATCGAATCCGAGAAATCCTACTAGGTTTTTACTGCAAATTAGGGGAATAATTATCAGCGATTGGATATTTTTTAGCTGTTTTTTTGATTCTAAATTATTGAGGGAAGCGCCAATCGAAGGTATTGAGGCGATTGCTGTTTTATTGGCTGTTGTGGATGGGGAGTCTTTCTGGAATTCTGCTGGGTTTTGACCGATAAAATAGGCAATTTCAGTTTTGGCTGGGGGCGCGAGTTCGCCGATTTCTGGAATATAAAGGCATTCGGCGCGATCGAGCTTTTCTGCGATCCAAGGGATTTTTGCGATGTTTATTTGTTTGTCGGTGCTGCCTTTTATTACCGGAATGCCGTCAGCGCACCACTCGTAGGTTTTGTCGGCGCGGGTTTTGTCTTGAGATAACAGGTAGATGTAACTGCGGTCAAACCCGCTCAAAGTGGCGATCGCTTCCAGAGTTCGATCGATGCTTTTGTCTATTCCCGATGCGGTCTGACTGATGAAATGAGTTGACCAACTGGCAATCAACTGATTTAATTCTACTTCATACTGCAAAGATTGTTCTACTTTTTTGCGATCGGTAACGTCTCGAAAGCTCCCGACTCTCCCGACTCTGTTCGCTCCGACTTTTTTTGATGGTAACGAATTTAATTCGATAATTTTTCCGTCTTTATGTTCTAATAATTCGCTAATTTGAGTATCTGGATCTGCCGACACTTCGCTCGCGTTTTGGAGAAATCCTTGGGGGTCTTTTAATTGTTCTCGGGCGAAGGGGAATCCTGTTTCGATGTTTTTTTTAACAGTGCCGAAGGTCGATCGGCTCAAGTTTCCTTGGCTGGCGGATAAACCCCACATCTCGACAAAATTCTGATGAAAATTGCATATATTGCAGTTTCTGTCAACCGCTATAATTCCAGCATCTGTAAATTCTAGAACGGCTTGCAGCATCGAGAGCGATTGCTTGTGTTCTCTAATGTCAAAAAACACCAAGACTGATATTTCGCCGCCCTCAACTGCGGGATTGAAAAAATAGGAAACTGGTAAAATCTTGCCGTCGCGGCACAGAAACTCGTCGTCCCAATTGCTGCAAGGTTGACCGGAGGCGATCGCCTCTTGTAAACCTAGTGTAGGTGCGATCGCTGCATCTTCACTCTTGCTTGGCAACTGTTTCCGAGGCGTCAAAACTTGGGATTTCTTGCTTTGATTTGGGTGACGGGCGATGCGCTTTAGCAGAGAAACGCCTGCAAGTTCCGACTCTCGCCACCCCAGCAAGCGTTCGGCCTCTGGATTCACCGAAATGACAAACCCCTTGGCGTCAAGGATACACAATCCCGCCCCCAAACTGTTGACAGTCGCCCGCAGCCGATCGATTTCTGAAGCTGCTGGAGAGTCTTGAGGCGACTGGGGCGAGGAGATCAAATCCTGTAGCGCCACCGGATCGGAGTTCAAACAAGCCTCCCGCAGCGGTTCCTCCTCACTCCGAGCTCCGTCGTAGCTACAACTTACCTGCTCTAAGAATAGCTGCCACTGCTCGGCATTGGGAGGGGGCGACTCGCTGGCTAAACCGAGCTGTTCGAGTTGGCGCTGGAGGTGAGAATGCATAATTTCTGGCGCTTTGTAGGCAACTTTATACAGTATATCTTTTTAATTAATAGTATATATACCCCGCTATACAGTTACTGGAAAGGTACGGGATCGAACTTTCTCATAGGTTTGAGCGAAAAGCCGATCGAGCATCTCTGCTCTCCAAAATCTTTCCAACTGCGCTAATTATATTTATAGCAGATGTTGAAGACCCTTCGGCTCCCTTCGGCTTCGGGATCGGGCAAGTCGCCCAGGGTAAAAAGAAGGAAGAAGGAAGAAGCAATAAAAGCAAGGGTTTTAGCAATTAAGAACGTCCTTACCCTATGGACGCTTTCTATAATAGTATCAAAAATTTTTCGATTGTCACCAAACCGATGTTCTGAATGTCGGCCGCACACTAAAAAATGGTATTTTATCAAGTTAACTTACACTGAAAAACCCGGTTTCTGCCAAAACTCGCTTTTTTGACGGCCCGACTTAGGTGAAGAAACCGGGTTTCTGGAGGGAGAAATATCAAATCCGGTTAGATAGGAATGATACCGAGCGTGCGAGCACGGCGATCGCACTGCACTCTGATTATTCCGATGGCAGTGGAAACTATATCAGGACTTTCTTACTTACCGCGAAGTTAATTATGGTTAGAGAGCAAAACATGATATTATACCTGCTTTTTTAAGAATAAAAGTAATAAAAATGAGTTGCTCGATGTGATAAATTATAGCAACCGCGACCGACGGTTAGGACATTCTTAATTATTGCTAAAAAATGAACTCTGATATTGCAAATTCAGTCTTTTTTCTTGCTTCTGCTATATGTTCAAAATCTCCATACCTGCTAGCGAAAGAATCAGGCAAGTGCGGAGGCTAATAAATTTAGTAGCAATAGATAATAAGTTTTAAAAAAATATTATTTATCAGAGTTTTCGGTTGATATCGAAAGGTCGGTAAAAATAGCTGGCAGCCGAATTATAAAAGTAGAACCTTTATCCAACTCGCTGAATGCGGTAATGTCTCCGCCCATCATTTCGCAGAATTTCTTAGTAATCGTCAGCCCCAAACCAGTACCGCCGTACTTCTTAGTAGTTGAGGAATCGGCTTGGGTGAAAGGATCGAAGATTTTGGCTAACTGTTCGGGATTCATGCCAATGCCGGTATCTTTGACTGTAAAAACGATCCAATCTTGAGGGGAAGATAAGAGAGATAAGCTATTTTCAGCTTGGCCATCTCCTCTATACGCTCCAAGTTTTTTGCCTTTCTTTGCAGAGTCGGCGGGGGTTTCGACGGATCTGGTAACGGCGAAGGTAATCGCGCCGGAGCGAGTAAATTTCGCGGCATTGCTGAGGAGGTTGAGCAGAGACTGCCGGAGTTTAGTCAAGTCGGTCTGCATCGAGCCAATATCCTCGGGGCATTGTATTTCTAGGATATTGCTATTTTTGTCTGCCATCGGCGCGATCGTGGCAACTACTTCCTCAAGCAGAGTTGAAATGGTGAAGGTTTCGAGGTGGAAGTCGATGCGGCCTGCTTCAATTTTGGTCAAGTCGAGAATATCTTTAATCAGGTCTAGTAGGTGCTTGCCGGCCGTGTTAATTCTCTGGAGGTCGTCGATGAACTCTTCGGCACCGAGGTCTCGGGCGTCTTCTTGCAGGATCTCGCTGTAGCCGATGATAGCGTTGAGGGGGGTTCTGAGTTCGTGACTCATGTTGGCGAGAAAAATGGTTTTCGAGCGATTTGCAGCTTCCGCAGCTAATGCGGCCCGGCGGAAATCTTCGGAACGCAAGCGTTCGGTGATGTCGCTGGTCATGATTAAAACGCACTGAGTGCTGGCGAGGTCGATGAGTTCCACTGACAGCAGCCAGTCGCGCACTTCGCCGGCTTTGGTGCGAATTTTGATTTCTTGGTTGCTGATCGAATTTTGTGCTTGCAAAATCTGGGCTAGCCGCCGCCCGTCTTCTGAATTGACCAAGATTTTTAACTCGCTGGCGGTGCGGCCGATAAATTCGTGCCGCAGCCAGCCTAATGAGCGCAAAAAGCTTTCGTTGGCATCGAGGAAGCATCCGTCTGTGAGGGTGCAGATGCTGATACCGACTGGGGAGGCGTGAAAGGTCTTGGAAAATCTTTCTTCTGAAGAACGCAGCGCGGCTTCTGCCCGCTTTCTGTCTGTGATGTCTTGGACGGTGCTGGTGATGTAGAGGAAGTTGACCGCCGCTTGTTCGTAGACTGTGCGGTTGCTGCCGTCGGGGAGTACGAGCCTGTAGTCGATGCTGTAAGGCTGTTGCTGAAATAAAGCTGCTTCGATCGAGGTTTTGACTAATTCTCTGTCTTCGGGGTGCACGTATTCCAAGAAGGCTTCAAGGCTGGGTTCAAAAGTTCCGGGTCGCTCTCCCAGGATGCGATAAATTTCCTCTGACCACCGCAATTGCTGGGTGTTGCGGTCTAAGTCCCAGTTGCCTAGTTGGGCGATGCGCTGGGCGTTGGCGAGGCTGGCTTCGCTGGCGCGGAGCGAGGCTTCTGCTTGGTTGCGTTCGGCGACTGTGGCGGCTAAGACTAAGCCGGTGACGGCGATGACGGCGATGAAGGCTTGCAGGGATAACAGTGCTTGGGGGATGCTGCTGGCGTGTTTGAAAAAGGGGCCGCTGCTTCGGGCTATGCCCCAGATGGCGAAGCCGCACAGGATGAAGTTGGAGAGGGCCGTGTAGCGCTGGCCGAATCGAAAGGCAGCCCAAACTACGAGGGGAAATGGTAAGTATTCGAGGGGATAGCGGGCGTAGGCGGCGCGGGTGCGCGAGCAGAAGACGAGCCAGCCGACTGCTAGCAGCAGCAGCAGCCAAATCGCTCGTTCAGCTATCTTTTTTTTGCGATGGCTGGAGACTTTGGGGAATTGTTGCCACGCCAGCAGCAGCGGGGCGACGAGCAAAATTCCCATAGCGTCTCCCACCCACCAAGTCGCCCAAATGGTGCCAAAATTGCTGCAGCTAGATAAACTGCTCAGGCATACGACAATGCTGCCAATGGTGGAATTGATCAGGGTAGATCCTAAGGCTGCTAGTCCGACTATTCCTAAAACGTCTTTGAGCCGATCGAGCCGTGCGCTAAAGTTAATGCGCTGCAGTAGATAAGTTCCCGTCCACGCTTGCAGGGTTCTGGCGCCTGCCGAGATCAATGCCGTGCCGATGTTGGCCGACGGTGCGCTCATGCTGAACAGGAAGCCTCCGATCGCGATTCCCGGCCACAGTTGCCGCCCGAACAGCAGCAGGGCGACTTGGGCAATTCCTGCTGCTGGCCACATCGGGTAAATTTCTGAACTGAGGGTGAGGGTGGAAACGGCGAATTGCGACGCCCCATAGTAGGTCAGGGCGATCGCACCTACTGCGAGGAAGTACCGCCAGGAATGTCCTCTGATGGCGTTAAGGAACTTTGTCTGCATGGTCGTTTGGGGAAAAGGTGGACGGTTGTTGGGGTTTCAGTAGGTGGCACGGGACGGGCACAGGGTAGGGAAAATGTTTCTATTAAGTGATGGTAGGTCATGGGTGGTAGGTAGGGGGAGAACCTTTTGAGCTAACTTTTTGTGGCGCCGTTGAAGGTTCGGTTTTTTTTTGCTGTGCGATCGAATCTGCGCATAAATTTCGGGGGTAGCCGTTTTTTGCCAATATATCTGTAATGACTAAGCATTTGGTTTGTAAATTTTGGGTTTTGTTAAAAATTTATTACCGAGGTACAGCCGGCGTCTTTTCGTGTCGGGCGATCGCAACTCGATTTAACCTAACATCTTGCACCCTTGTCAATAATACCCAAGCAACCGATAACAGCGACACAAAATCTCAGCTTTCAGGTAAGCCCAAGGCAAGAAATCCGGTTTCTGACTATAAGTGCAGGCAGAAGTGATTTTAACTGGATTTTCAACCAATTAATTGATGCTTCAAGTCTTTTGATTCAATACAGTGAAAGCAGATAATTTACAGCAAATTTTTTTTTATTCTCTATTTCCCTTTGGCTGTTGCAATATCTAAGGTTAGTGTCAAACGCTCTTGAGATTCTTTAAGGGCGTCTTGGGGGTTGCGGCCGAGAAGGGTTGCCTCTATGGCGCGACCGAGGTTTTCTGACAGGCGGGAGTAACCTGAAATAATGGGTCGCGCTCTGGCTGAGTTCATTTGCTCTAAAAATACTCGCAAAACAGGGTTTTTTTCCACAAAGCTTTGATAAGCTTGGCTCTGTCTCGATTTTAAGTTAATTGGCAAGTAACCTGTTCCCAATGCCCATGCTGTTTGGAATTCTTCACCTAGAACGTATTCTAAGAATTCTAGGGCTGCTCGCTCTCGTTCTGGGGAGGTTTTCATTAAAAATAGGTTTTCACCTCCAACGAGAGCTGCGGGGCGTTTGAGGGCGGGTATCGGCATCACTGCGTAGTCGATCGGGCTTTGCTGCAATTGTGCTAACGTCCACGGCCCGGTGATTTGCATGGCGACTTTACCGGCGATGAAGTTGTCGAGTTCGTAACCGCGTTCTGGTGCTGACAGTATTGCTGAACCTTCTTTTAACAAGTCTCTCCACAATTCTAAGGCCGCGCGAGAACCGGGATTGTCTATTTGGGGTACGGGAGTTTGAGGTGTTGCGGCTTTGAGTTCGCCACCGGCAGTGAACATGAATGGCAGCCAGGTAAATACTGTCCATTCTCCTTTGCCTAGGGGGAGGACTATGCCGTGTTGGTCTGTGCGGCCGTCTCCGTTGGTGTCTCGGGTGAGCGATCGGGCTGCTTGCTTTAATTGCGCCCAATTCTGGGGAACTTTTTTGATTCCTGCTGCTTTAAATAAGCTGGGACGGTAAAATATGGCGGTGTTATTTGTGCCTAGGGGAACTGACCAAGTATGTCCGCCCAGTTCCATTGACTCGAAGAGTGCCGGGTCGATTTCGGCTTTCCGGGGCGATTTGTTAAGCCAGTTTTCTAAGGGTTGAATTGCGTTGAGTTCTGCTAGCTTTCCTGAAATTGTGGCACTATTCCACAGCAAATCCGGCGGTGCATTTCCAACTATTGCTGTTAGTATTTTTGGGAGTTGTTGGTCTGGCTGGCCGATGTAAACTGGTTCGATATGGATGTTGGGATGCGTTTTGTTGAATTTGTCTGTGAGGGTTTGAAATACGTCGCGATTTGGTGGAGGATTGATGCCGTGCCACAGTGTAATTTTAATTTTTTCGCTGTTTTTTTCTGGGCTTTCACAGCCGCTTAATATTAGCAAAGTTAAAATAAGTAAAATGCAAGCAGCTAGTTTTAGTTGCATTTTGATGGCTTGGGATAATTTTGATAAAATCATTTTTTAGTTGTATTCAGGAAAGAAGTTTTTTTAACCGCAGATGAACGCCGATGGACGCGAATAGTTAGAGGTTGGTAAAACGAGTTAAATCTAGAAAATCGGCTGGTAGCTGATTTCTCTCTCCATCCGAGGTGTTTTGAAACAAAACGGTAAAAGCTCCTGCTCCTAGTTTATCTTGCGGCCACATCCGATAGCAAGGAATTTCTGTCAGGTGCGATCGATATTTTTCTAAATGAGGAACAGTGACTGGCTGAAATTCGGGGAATTTGCTTAACAGCCATTCGCTGACTTGTTCGTTTTCTGCGGTTGAATAAGTGCAGGTCATGTATGCAAGATAACCTTGCGGCGCTACAATTTTAGCAGAATTGGCTAAGATTCTTTTTTGGCGGTTGGCATTGCTGTTGATGGTGACATGATGAAAGCATCCGGGTGCTTTGTCTCCTTTTGCTAAGAGTGATTGACCAGTGCAAGGAGCATCTACTATTACTAAATTAGCAGTTTGTGGTATTTTTTCGGCAAGTATTTTTGAATCGACGTTAGCGGCGGCGGACGGTAGGATTTGGCAGCGTCTTAAATTAGATATCAGCATTCCCATGCGTTTGCCTATGACTTCGTTGCACAACAGCAATTCTGGGTTTAATGTTTTCCAGGCAAATATACTTTTACCTCCGGGGGCGGCGCACATATCTAAGATTAGTTTGATGGGCTGCGTTATTGTTAATAAGGTGGAGGCGGCGAAGATTGAGGAAAAGTCGAGACAGTAGTAATGTCCTGCTTGATGTAAGGAATGTTTTCCCGGCTTGGATTCTAAAGCCAGTCTATCTACAAATTCTGGTTGCCAACTAACTGGATGTTCCAGAATAAATGGGTTTTCTGTAGGTTTTGGTTGCAACCAGAAGATGGCAGGATTAAAAGGTTGGGGATTTGTGACGGCGTGAATAAATTTTTCTTGTTCTGCGGTGTCGGCAAATAAGCTGCGGCTGAGTTTCAGCAGGAGATTAGATGGTTTTTCCATGTTCGAGGAGATATGATAAGATTGAGATTAGCAGTAAGCAAGGTAAATCCGATGATAATTCCTAGTGTAGAACAGTTATAGCTAACTTGAGAATAAGGGAGGCAAATGTTGTTGCGTCTATCAAACCAATTGCTTTTGAGCGTTTGAGTCGGGTGGCACCTGAGTATGAATTGAGCTCCTTTTTGCCGATCGCACAAGTCGGAACTCTTCTCGAAGTGTATAATCTAGGAGCTAACTACCATTATTTGAGCTAACCAATAAACATTACATGGGTTCGGCGGGTGAAAACACTCCTAAACTACCTTGTATCATAGCTCCTACGCGCTTAATAGTCTCTACAATATACTATGGTTTTTTGCCATTACCTACTTGATCACTAATGACAGATAACTACTTACTAATAACGAAGAATCTATGAAAATTGTCTTTTTTGGCACTCCCGATTTTGCTGTTCCTACTTTATCTAGTTTGCTAAGTCACCCAGAGTTTGAGGTTGTGGCTGTGGTGACTCAGCCGGACAAACGCCGGGGAAGAGGCAATCAATTAATGCCTTCACCTGTAAAAGATGTGGCTTTAAATCACAGCCTCCCGGTTTGGCAGCCGCAGCGAATCAAGAAAGACGCTGAAACAATTGCCAAATTGCGGGAAGCGGAGGCGGATGTGTTTGTGGTGGTGGCTTACGGTCAAATTCTTTCTCAAGAAATACTCGATATTCCTAGTTTGGCTTGCGTTAACGTTCACGGTTCAATTTTGCCGAAGTATCGCGGTGCAGCACCGATTCAGCGCTGTCTTTTTGACGGGGAAAAGACAACAGGAATTACTACTATGCTGATGGATGCTGGGATGGATAGTGGGGCGATGCTGTTGAAGGCTTTTGCTGGTATTTCGCTGTTGGATAATGCTGATTCTTTGGCGGATAGGTTGGCGGAAGTTGGGGCGGATTTGTTGATAGAAACTTTGGTGAAATTGAGGGACGACCAAATTGAAGCTGTTGTTCAAGATGATGCTGAGGCGACTTACGCGCCGATGATTAAGAGTGCGGATTATGTGTTGGATTGGTCGAAAAGTGCGATCGCCCTTCACAATCAAGTTAGGGGCTTTTTCCCGGATTGCACGACGACTTTTCGCGGCAATTCTTTGAAGGTGATGGCGACAGTACCCGTCGGGCCGGAATATTGGCTGCAATTACCGCCGGAGTTGAGAGTTTTGGAACGCGAATGGCCTGTTTTGGCCGAGTTGTCGGGCGCAAATGGGGAAGTTGTTAAGGTTGTGAAGGGCTTGGGGGCGATCGTCCAAACCGGTGATGGTTTATTATTGTTGCGGGAGGTGCAGTTGGCGGGAAAAAAGGTGCAGTCTGGGGTGGATTTTGCGAACGGAACTCGGTTGGTTGTAGGGGAGATTTTTGGGAATGCTGATTCGTGAATTACAACAATAGATTACTAGATCGGGAGGCAAACTGTGTATATCTTATTTGATGGCAACTGGGACGAACCAGAAATAGAGATATCTGATTCGCCACGAGGTCTGATCGAACTGGGAGAACTTTGCATAAGCATCAGTGAAGATTTGAAGCTTCACGCGGAGAAAATAAAGTCCAAGTTTTATCCTGAAAACCTGGAAGGTATTTCCATGAAGTTGTCTTCGATAAAAAATCCAGAAGGATTAGACTTAATCAAAATTCACCTAAACCAAAGAAATCTGGTATTTGAAGGTTCTAAATCTGCTTTTCATAAGCTGGGTATGTCATTGCTAAACTACTTCCATGAAAATAGTCGACAACCTGAACATTTTCACCTAGACTATGTGGAAGGCGATTGTCTATTAGCACCTACTAACTGTCACGTAATATTTCTGTGTAGAGATCCGCATATAACGTGACAGACAATACCTAAAATTCTACCAAAACTTCCTCGCCACCACCCAACAAACCCTGTGCCGCCTCTAACATACTCTCCGCAACATCTTTCAAATCTTCGCGACTTGCCAGATAAGTTTTCAAAGCGTCTAACGGTTCTATACTATTATTAGCATTCAATTCTGGCAACCGCGGCCTCGCTAGCTGACTGACTAATTCCGGCTGGATTGTGTAGCTGTGCGCTTCGCCCAGAAGTGCGTGCAATTCTGCGTTGTCGATTAAATCTAATTGTTCCGATCGCAATTGGTAGATCAATCTCACAACCGCGTCTTGTATCTCTTTCTTGCCAATAGCTTTAACTAACTCGGCTTGCGGGTTTTCCGATTCGGCAACATTCACTTTAATAGTCTGAAACACCCGCACTGGCAAAGCGCAAAATTCCCACTCTGCTTTTCCCCGTTCCAAATTAACTAACACAAAACCTTTATCTTCTTTCTCTTCGCTAAAATCAACTCGTTCGATACTTCCGGGATAAATTACTGGCGGATTGTTGGAAGCATTGAGATTTTGGTGTTTGTGAACGTGGCCGAGAGCAACGTAATCAAAACAAGGGCGAGTTAGCATCGAAACGGGAATGTTAAAACCTTTTCCAACTGCTAAAAAACGCTCTGCACCCAAGCTTGCTTTATCTGCCATTAAGTGCGCTAAAAGTACGGTTGGTATGTCGGGGTTGAGGCGGCGGATTTCGCCTTCCATTGCGATCGTCAGTTTTTCGGTTAATAATTGGTTAACATCGCCCATAGACAGGCTTTCAGTCTCGGAACGTGTCATTAAGGTCGATCGAGTCAACCAAGGCAATGTTACCACCTGTACGGGCCCGCTGCGGGTTTGAATCAGGTGAGTGTCCAGGCGATCGCCTACAATAAACTTAGGTATTCCCAAAGTCCGATAAATCCCCAAACTCGCGCCGCCTTGTCCCTGAGAATGTTGGTCGTGATTTCCTACTAGCAAAACAGTCGGAATTTGCGCGTCCACCAAACGGCTGAATTGGCGAGCAAAAGCCTCTTTTACAAACGGTGGAGGCGTAGAATCCGGGAAAGCATCGCCGCCGAATATGACTAAATCTACGGGTTCAGAAATTGCTCTATCCATACATTTGCTCAGCGTCGCCGCGAAGTCTTCCAAGCGCGTATTTAAACCAGTTTCTGGATTAATCTGCCCGTGAGAAAAGCCGCTTCCCATGTGAATGTCTGAAAGGTGTAAGATTTTAATCATTGTTTTTTATTTGTAAATTATCTTTTTGGTTCGCAGTGAGGACTTCAGCCCTCCTTTAGCTTCGGCAGAAAAACTCAAGTCTTTACTAAGAAGTAGGTTTAAGGTTTTTGTCAAAGTAAAGACGAGAAAAATTTCCTACTAAAAATCTGGTTTCATACATCACAATACCATGCCTGGGACTTTTTGATAAACTTGTGCGATCGGGCAGCGAAAATCTATACTCATTAACTCTAACTCATCTCCTTGTCGGTAAGTCTGAGAAACCCAATTTTCCTCAGCATTGAGTCGAAAACACTCAATTTTCATCTCAGATTGAGTGATGAGTACGTATTCTTGCAAACTCGGAGAAGTTTGGTAATCTGCAAATTTATCGCCTCTGTCAAAAGCTGCCGTTGAGGGCGACAATACCTCAACTACTAAAGATGGATAGAAAATGAAATCTTCAGTAGTTGAGGTATCTCTTTCGTCGCAAGTCACAGCTACGTCAGGATAGTAATAGCAATTTGCCTCTTCCAGTCGGACTTTTATATCTGATGATAAAACGATGCAGTCGGTGTCATCAAGATGATTTCCCAGCCGCCTTACTAAGTTACTAGCAATAATGATATGGGGCTTTTTTGCCCCTGTCATTGCATAAACGTGTCCGCGTCTGTACTCATGTTTGATTGGGCTTACTCGCTCGCCCTCTAGGTAGTCTTCTGGAGAAATGTAGAAAGTGTTTTTGCTGATAACCATTGATTTTTACTCCGCTGATTTTATCTGATACTATGTGTTGGAACTCAGATATTCGGGGAAGGAAACGGCGCTGCCGTTTCCCTACTGATTTAACAAAACTCCAGAAATCGTGCGTGCCATAATTTGCCACTTTCCGTCAAACCCTGCGATCGCACTTTAATTTTGACACTTTTGGGGTTAGCCTCGTAGAGTCGGGCAATTTCCTGCATTTCTCCGGCGCTAAAACCCGTTCCCACTGTTCCTACTGGCACTAATTTGCCATCGATTTCTTGCGCTACTTTGATGGCGCTAAACGGCCGCCCCGCAACTTTTGTATTTGTCAATCCGACAATAAAAAGGTCTAATTCTAGACAGTATTTAGTCCTCACCATCGGATATTTCTTAACATCTTTGCCGCCCACATAGCGGCAGTTGTGCAATAGCCAAACTTCGCCTTCTCTATTTTCATATTCCTGCTGATTTGCCAGCAAGAGTTTTTCGGCTGCGGTGCGAAATGTCGGTACAATTTCAAATGCTGGGGATAAATTCGCCACCATTTCGCCAACTTCAACTCCCGCTGCAATTCGTTCGGATTCGGCCACGGTAGTTAAATCATTGCCTTTGAAAAACAAACTTTTAAAAATGGCATAAATTGCGCTGGGCTGGATTGTCGGAAAACCGCTTTCAATATTAACTGTAGCAGCTTGCGCCCCCGTGCGGTGTTCGCTGCCGGTACAGCTTTTGTAATACAGTTCGCCGTCTAAAACAAAGGTGCCAATTTTAGCGGCTGTGTCGATTAATGTGCGATCGATCTCAATTGATGCTTGCTGTCGCAGGTTAGTCGATCGCGATTGGTAGTATACTTTATCTGGCGTCGCGATGACAACTACTCGATTGCCGTCGCGCTTTGGCTGTCCCCAATAATCGGGATTTTCGATATAATAAGAACGATCGCTCGGTGCGTCAACTGGCTGCATCGTCACAATTCTTCCCGGTTGCAAGTGCGGTGGCAATTCGGGAACAATGGGATTGTTGGCAGTTTCTATTTTTGGGGCGGGAGTTGATTGTTTAGCAGGAGCGAAATCGGCGGTAGAATTGTTTGGAGTATTGAGGGCGATCGGCTTTTCTCCTGTTTCCAATTCAAAAGCTCTTTTCCAAAAGCCAAAAGCCATTTCCTGATATCCTTCCGACTCCGCGCACAGTGCAAAACCAATAACTTTTGCCGTACCAATTCCGCGCCCGTAATCAGCTAAATACTGCACGGCCCCCGCTTCACCCATCAAGTGCAATCCTCGCGTGACGATGCGATTGTTCCAGCGTTCTCGAATGTCGGCGCTAATTTTTTTAGCTGCTTTTCGCTTGGCTTCTGCGTATTCGGTGCAGTCCATACTGCCTCCTTTCTGTAGGGCTATTTATATACTATACTAAAGATTGATTTATTAGTCAAGATGAAGTTTACAATTAGGTGTTGTGAATAAATTTAAGTCTTTGATTTGTGAACTAGATTTATTTTTTCACCGCAGAGGCGCAGAGGGCACAGAGGAAGAGAAGAAAGAGAGGGATGGGGTTGGAGTGTTTTGATTGTCAAGCGCGGTAATCTGTTCGCAGCCAATGCTAAGATAACTTCGATCGCGCATTGCGACCAATAAAGCCGTGAGTTGCGTCTTACTCGCGTTGGGTTCGCCAACTTGCGATCGCACGTTCGAGAATTTAATATCAAGTCTAATTGTAGTCTTATGATGCGATTAATTTTGTACAGCAAACCCGGCTGCCACTTGTGCGAAGGGTTGCAAGAAAAACTCGAACAGATTGAAAGCCTCAAGTTTCAACTCGAAGTCAGAGATATTACTGAACGCAACGATTGGTTTGAAGCTTATCAGTACGAAGTTCCAGTTTTGTTTAAAGTGCAGCCCCAGCCAAAAAATTCTGTTGGCGAGGCTGGATTCTCCGCTGAAGAACTGTTACCCCGTCCTTCTCCCCGCTGTAGTGTCGCCCAATTGGAGCAAATGTTACAGAAATATTTGCAAATCGATCCGTCACAATAATACGATTTACGCAAAAACTCACGTCTTAATCCGGGCCTCGGGGTTCGCGGTACGCACTTTACTGTAAACCTGTATGGTGCGCACAGCAAAAGCCTGTAGATAGCGGCTCAAAAAATGTGTTGCGCAAGTCATATTCAAGACATCCAAGTAAGGAGTTTTTCAGATGAAATTGAGAGAATTATTAGCAGCAGTTCCCAGCATTTCCTTTGACGCCAAACATCCTGCCCTCGATGCCGAAGTCAAGGGTTTATCCACTAATTCCCACGCTTGTCAGGCGGGAGATTTATTTTTGGGAATGCCGGGAACTCGGGTAGATGGGGGAGATTTTTGGCAAAGTGCGATCGAATCTGGTGCAGTTGCCGCCATAATTTCCACCCAAGCAGCCGAGAAGACACCCCCCCAACCCCCCCTTGCTAAGGGGGGGCTAGAAGAGGTTCCTTCCCCCCTTAGCAAGGGGCTAGAAGAGGTTCCCTGCGTCATCGCAGCAGCGGATATGGCTCAAGTTTGCGGTCAAATAGCAACTGCTTTTTACGGCAATCCAGCTAGCAAATTAAAACTTGTCGGCGTTACCGGGACTAACGGCAAAACTACAACAACTCATTTAATCGAATTTTTGCTCAATGAAATGCAGTTGCCGACGGCGATTTTTGGCACGCTTTACACTCGCTGGCCGGGCTTCCAACAAACTGCACTTTACACCACACCTTTTGCAGTTGACCTGCAAAAGCAATTAGCAGAAGCTGTAGCAGCCGGATGCAAACATGGCGTGATGGAAGTCAGTTCGCACGCTTTAGCGCAGCAGCGAGTTTTAGGGTGTAGTTTTGAAGTTGCTGTCTTTACAAATTTGACTCAAGATCATCTCGATTATCACCGTGATATGGAAGATTATTTTGAGGCAAAATCGCTTTTGTTTGGGCAGGATTACCTCAAAAAACGCGCTGTAATTAATATTGATGACCCCTACGGGCAGCGGATAGTTGAAACCCTGAAATCTGACAAGGTTTGGAGTTACAGCACTGTTCTGAAAACCGCAGATTTGTATGCTTTTGATTTGGAGTATCAGCCCAATGGAGTTAAGGGAATGCTGCATACTCCGAAGGGCGAAACGGCTTTTGTTTTGCCTTTAGTCGGTCAGTTCAATTTATCAAATATGTTGGCTGCTGTCGGTGCTGTTTTAGAATTGGGTTTAGATTTGTCCGCAATTGTGGAGAAATTATCTCAGTTTTCGGGAGTTCCGGGACGGATGGAACGGGTGCAAATTAGTCCCGACCAAGATATTAGCGTTATTGTGGATTACGCGCACACTCCCGACAGTTTGGAGAACTTGTTGAAGGCGTCGCGGCCGTTTATTCCGGGTCAGATGATTTGCGTGTTTGGCTGCGGTGGCGATCGCGATCGCACTAAGCGGCCGATCATGGGTAAAATTGTTGCAGAATTAGCCGATTTAACGGTTGTTACTTCCGACAATCCGCGCACGGAAAATCCCGATCGCATTTTGGAGGATATTTTAGCCGGAATTCCCGCCGCAGTAAAGCCGATGGTGATGTGCGATCGAGCCGCTGCAATTCGCACTGCTATTATGGAGGCTAAACCGGGAGATGGCGTGCTGATTGCAGGAAAGGGACACGAAGATTATCAGATTTTGGGCACCGAAAAAGTCCATTTTGACGATCGAGAACAAGCGCGAGATGCCTTGAAAGCCAGAATTAATTCGGTTAACTGAATTTGGTTAACTGTTAACGGTTAACTGAATTCGGTTAACTGTTAACGGTTAGCTGTTCGCGGCCTGGGAAATTAGTTGTATTTTTTAGTATTGATACCAGAGTGAAATCTGATTGGCACTAGATTATACTTGTAAGACCAAATATTGTACTAAAAAAATAATTATTGCTATGATAGAACTAGCTGGTTATCAAATTGTCGATCGAATTTATTCAGGCACTCGTACCCTAGTTTATCGCGGAATTCGCCTCTGCGACCAAAAACCGGTCGCCATCAAAGTCTTGCGGAACGAGTATCCCAGCTTCAGCGAACTCTTGAATTTTCGCAATCAATACACGATCGCCAAAAACCTCAACTTGCCTGGAATTATTCAAACCTACAGCCTGGAAACGTACCAGAATGGCTATGCGTTGATCGTGGAAGACTTTGGGGGAATTTCCCTGAAGGAATGGACGGGGAAAGGGAAAACTGTTCCGTCTCTCGTTGAATTTTTCCCAATAGCGATCGACCTCTGCAATACATTAGATATACTTTGCCGCCAGCGCATTATTCACAAAGATATTAAACCCGCCAATATTCTAATTAATCCAGAGACTAAACAAGTCAAACTCATTGATTTTAGTATTGCATCTTTGCTGCCAAGGGAAACTCAAACCCTGATGAGTCCCAACGTGCTCGAAGGAACACTCAGCTATTTATCTCCCGAACAAACAGGAAGAATGAATCGCGGGCTTGACTACCGCACAGACTTTTATTCATTAGGTGTAACTTTTTATGAATTGCTGACAGGAAAATTGCCATTTCAATCCAGCGATCCGATGGAATTGCTCCACTGTCATATTGCCAAGCAACCGCCCTCTGTACGTGAAATTAATCCCAAAATTCCCCTTGTGCTCTCGGAGATTGTCAGCAAATTGATGGCTAAAAATGCTGAAAATCGTTATCAGAGTGCATTAGGGCCCAAAGCCGATTTAGAAACTTGTTTGCAGCAACTCAATGAGACAGGTAAAATTGAGAATTTTGCCATTGGGCGGCGCGATGTGTGCGATCGGTTCATCATACCAGAGAAACTCTACGGCCGAGAAACCGAAGTTGCCCAATTATTAGCAGCATTCGATCGAGTAGCAAACCCCTCTAAATTTCGTTTTCCAGAACAGCCTGGAAACGAGAGAAACGAGGGAAAAGAAGACTCACCTCTTACTAAGAACGGCTGGGGGGAATCGAATTTATCCCGCAGGGAAATGATGCTAGTTGCAGGATTTTCCGGCATTGGTAAAACCGTTGTAGTCAACGAAGTTCACAAACCCATAGTTCGCCAACGCGGTTATTTCATCAAAGGCAAATACGACCAATTTAAACGCAACATTCCCTTTAGTGCTTTTGTGCAAGCCTTCCGAGAATTGATGGAGCAATTACTCTCAGAAAGCGACACTCAGCTACAGCAATGGCAAATAAAAATTCAGGAGGCTGTTGCCGACAACGGTCAAGTTATTGTAGAAGTAATTCCCGAACTGGAACGAATTATTGGCCAACAACAGCCTGTCTCTGAACTTTTGGGAAGTGCCGCCGAAAACCGCTTCAATTTAGTGTTCCAAAAATTCATCTCTGTGTTTGCTACAAAAGAACATCCCTTAGTGATTTTTTTGGATGATTTGCAGTGGTCAGATTCAGCATCCCTGAAGCTTTTGCAAGTGTTGATGAGCGAAAAAGATAGTCAGAATTTGCTGGTAATTGGGGCATATCGGGATAACGAAGTATCTCCGGCTCATCCATTTATGTTGGCAGTAGCAGAAATGGAAAAATCCCAAGTAACGGTAAATACTATTACCTTGGAACCTCTGAGTCAAGCCGATATTAACGATTTGATAGCAGATACGCTCTCGTGCGATCGCCCTTTGGCTCAGCCGTTAACCGACTTAGTTTATCAAAAAACCAAAGGCAATCCATTTTTTGCCACGCAATTTCTCAAATCGCTACAGGAAGATGGGCTGATTGCATTTAACTCCACCCCCCTTTCATCCCCCCTTACTAAGGGGGGACAGAGGGGGGTAACAGGGGGGTGGCAGTGCGATATTGCCAAAGTCAAAGCCCTAACTATCAGCGATGATGTGGTGGAGTTTATGGCGGTGCAATTGCAGAAGTTGCCGCCAGAAACTCAGGATGTGCTGAAGTTGGCTGCGTGCATTGGAGCGCAGTTTGATTTGAATACATTGGCGGTAGTCAGCGAGAAGTCGCCAGAAGAAACTGCGGCGGATTTGTGGAAATCATTGCAAGAAGGATTCATCTTACCAACCAGTGAAATTTACAAGTTTTATCAAGGAAAAGAACCTCGGGAAAAAACCGACCTATTGCCAACTACCGCCAATCAATTACCTAACTACAAATTTCTACACGATCGCATTCAACAAGCGGCTTATTCTCTAATTCCAGAAGATCGAAAACAAGCCACTCACCTGAAAATAGGGCAACTGTTACTGCAAAAAAGTAGTCAAACTCAACGTCAGGAAAGAATTTTTGATATTGTCGGTCATTTCAACTTTGCCCGCGGGCTGATTTGCGAACGAACAGCACGTTATGAATTAGCCTCGCTCAACTTGCAGGCTGGGAAAACTGCAAAAGCTGCCGCAGCCTTTGACGCGGCATTGATATTTGTCAATACAGGTATTAGCAGCTTACCAGCCGATAGCTGGCAGGAACAATATACTCTGACGCTGGCGCTGCACAATTTGGCAGCCGAAGCAGCGTATTTGTGCAGCCAATTTGAACAGATGGAACAGCTAATTACTGCGATTTTGCAACAAGCAAACCAACTGATCGACAAAGTTAGCGCTTACGAGATTCAAATCCTCGCTTACCTTGCCCAAGGCCAGCCCCAGGATGGCGTTTACACAGCAATTGATGTGCTCGGGCAGTTTGGGATTCGGCTTCCCAAAAACCCGACTCAGCCTCAAGTATTGCTGGGTTTAGCCAAAACAAAGTTGATTCTCGGTAACAAGAAACCGGAACAGCTTGTGAATCTGCCAAAGATGACAGATGCTAACAAATTGGCAGCGATGCGAATTCTTTCTAGTGCTGCTTCTGCTGCCTATCTTTGTGCTCCGAAGTTGATGCCGCTACTGGTATTTGAGCGGGTTAACTTGTCTGTACGGCACGGCAATACCGCCCTATCAGCTTTTGGCTATGCTTGGTATGGACTGATCCTCTGCGGCATACTCATGGATATCGAAGGAGGCTATCAGTTTGGACAACTTTCTCTGCAATTACTAGAGCGTTTTAACGCGACGGATTTGAAAGCGAAAGTGCTATTTATGACTTATACATTTATTAGCCATTGGCGCGATCGCATCGCAGATACAATGCCAGCGCTGTTAACAGCTTACCAGAGCGGTTTAGAAACGGGAGATGTAGAATATGCTGCTTGGGCAGCTTTGGTTCATTCTTACAATCGCTACTGGACAGGGGAGAACTTAACGGAAGCAGAAGCAGCAATTCGTTCTTTCATAACGGCGATCGCTCCTTTCAACCAAAAAAACGGCTCTCTTTACATCCAGATATACCATCAAGCGACCTTAAATCTTCTGGGTAATTCTAGCGATCCGAGTTGCTTGTCCGGCGAAAGCTATCGGGTGGCTGAAGATATTCCCGCACAGGTGGCTGCGAGCGATCGTACAGGGTTATTTTTTAGTTACGTTTGCCAGCAGCATCTTCATTATTTGTTCGGGCAGTATGACGCAGCAATTGAGAAGTCAAACGCTGCTAAACCCTACTTTGAAAACTGTGTTTCCTCGCTCCCAACGGTGCTGCACTTCTTTTACGATTCTCTGGCACAACTGGCAATTTACGCGACTGCAACCTCTTCACAACGCCAGCAAATTCTCAAGTGCATTAACGCGAATCAGAAAAAGCTGAAGAAATGGGGGCACTATGCCCCAATGAATTACCAACTTAAGTTTCTTTTGGTAGAAGCAGAACGCTATCGGGTACAGGGGCAAAAACTAGAAGCGATCGACTATTACGATCGCGCCATTCAACTCGCTAAAGAAAACCAATTCCTCAACGAAGAAGCCTTAGCCAACGAACTCGCCGCCAAATTCTACCTCGACTGGGGCAAAGAAAAAGTCGCTCAGGTTTATATGCAGCAAGCTTACTACTGCTACGCCCGCTGGGAAGCCAAAGCCAAAACAGATGATTTAGAAAAACATTATCCCGATCTGCTGCGCCCTATCTTACAAGAGTCCGCCCAACCCCTCACTATTTTAGAAACTGTATCCACGCTCAGCAATCCTACTTACTCCATTCATTCGAGCACCCACCAGAGTACCTCCAACACCTCCATCAACCATGCTCTAGATTTTTCGACCCTGCTGCAAATCTCCCAAGTCATCTCCCGCACGATCGACCTGGATGAGTTGCTGCAAATTGTGACCCAAACCATGCTACAAAACTCTGGAGCCGATCGCTGTGCACTGATGCTCTGCCAAGATCAACAATGGCAAGTGCGTGCGATCGCTACCTTGGAACACATTAGCCTGCAAACGGAACCCCTAGAGAACAATCCCACCGTTCCCGTTAAATTAATCCAGTATGTTAAAAACACCCTAGCAGCAGTTGTCATCGATCGACTCAAAACAGATATGCCTGTAATTGACGATTATTTAGAGTACCACCAACCCGAGAGTTTGCTGGTTTTGCCAATTCTAAATCAGGGGAATTTGGTCGGCATTTTGTATCTAGAAAATCGGATAACCAGTGGGGTGTTTAGTCCCGAGCGCCTCCTAGTGCTGAATTTTCTCTCTAGTCAAGCGGCGATCGCTCTAGAGAATGCCCGCCTCTATCACCAAGTACAGCAGACTTTGAATGAACTTCAGCAAGCTCAGATGCAAATGATCCAAAGTGAAAAGATGTCAGCATTAGGTAATCTAGTTGCAGGGGTCGCCCATGAAATCAACAACCCCGTTGGTTTTATTGCCGGGAACCTTAATGAAGCTAATGCTGGAGTCCAAGATTTAATTGATTATTTGCACCTCTATCAAGAAAAGTTTCCTCAACCGGGAGCAGAATTGATTGAGAAAGCAGAGGAAATAGATTTAGATTATCTAGTAGAAGATTTACCCAAGATGTTGACCTCTATGAAAATAGGGTGCGATCGCATCAAAAACATCAGCACCTCCCTCCGCACTTTCTCTCGCGCCGATACGGCCCATAAAGTTGAGGCTAATATCCACGAAGGACTCAATAGCACTTTGATGATTTTACGCCATCGCCTGAAAGCGAACGAAAAGCATCCTGAAATTCAAATCATTAAAGAGTACGGCAAGATTCCCAAAGTAAAATGTTATTTGGGACAATTAAACCAGGTATTTATGAATCTGCTGGCCAATGCGATCGATGCCTTAGAAGAATCCAATCAAGGAAAGAATTTTGCAGAAATTGAAGCCCATCCCAATCAAATCACTATTCGGACAAAAGTAGAAGGTGAACAGGTAAAAATTGCCATCGCCGATAACGGCAATGGAATGTCGGAAGAGGTAAAAAATCGTATCTTCGACCATCTATTTACCACTAAAGACGTGGGCAAAGGAACTGGGTTGGGACTGGCGATCGCGCGTCAAATTGTAGAAGAAAAACACGGCGGAAAATTAAGTTGTATTTCTGCACTGGGAGAAGGAACCGAGTTTGTCATTGAAATTTTAATTGATTGAATATTATTTGTTATTTGTTATTTGTTAACCATTTTTTGGACGGTAGGGGCGAGTTTTACGAACCATATTTGATGCTCAAAAACAATCTATATAAACCCGCCCTCACCCAACCAATAACCAAAATTAACCTGATGTTCGAGCACATTCAAAAAATGTATGGGGCGGGTTTGTCGTTGGGCTGAGGCGGGTTTATTATATTATTGGTTTTAGACATAAATGGTTGGTAAAACCCGCTCCTACACTGATTTATCCAATCACAGATAACCAATCACAACTAACAACTAACCAATGATATCAAATCAGGTAGCATCGGAATTACTGTTACTTACAGTCAGGACACGGCAGTGCTCTTGGACTACCCGATTAATTGTAGTCCAATGGCACTGCCGTGTCCGACCTATCATGTCGCTCGTGCAACCGGAATTGATTGATATAATGACTAATGACTAATCACTATTGCAGCGGCAAAAATACCGTCATCACCTCACCCTTTTCAGGCCGCTGGCGAATTACCAACTTCCCACCAGCAGCCCGAAATAAATTCTTAGTCACGCTCAAATTTAAACTCAAACTTCCCGTCTCCGGCTGCACCATCAACAAAGGCCCGATCGATCGCAAAGGAGCATTCGCCTTAGCCGCGAAAGTCGATGCGCCATTACCTTCAGGTAGGTGTTCCGATTCCAACTGCAACTTTAACTGATCGCCCGCCAATGTCACCTCCACCTGAATGCGACTCCCCGATGGCAAAGTTCGAGTAAAATTCTCAATTAAATTAGTTAAAACCTGATCCAACATCGTCGGATCGCTGACTACCGCCGGCAACTTTTTCGGCACAATAACTTCCAAAGTGTGGTTGCGCACAGCCGCCTGTTTTTGCCAGCGGGGAATGCTATTTTGCAGCACTTCACCCAGGGACATTGCTGTTAGCTGCACGCCCGAATTTTTGGCTTGCGACATTTCCAATTCCACGGCGCGGAAAATTAAACCGAAGCGATCGATCTGAGCGGTGCACTCAGCATCAATCATTTCCAAACGCTTGACCACCACTGGCTCAAGTTTAGGACGTTTCAGCAGCAATCGAGTCAGCGTGCGAATAGTAGCCAAAGGAGTGCGGACTTCGTGGGCGATCGCCTGTAGCAATTCCACCTCTTTACTAGCCAGAGGAATTGGAGATTTGCAGTTGATATCTGTAGCCGATAACTTTTGACGCCTCGGACTCAAACCATCATCAATTCTTTCATCCTTTACCCGGCCTGCTTCCTCTTTTCCAACCGGCAAATTATGCAACAGCAAGCGGCTGAACTGCATCACTGTTTGATAATTTGGAGCCATCGGCAAAAACTGCTCGAACAGCGCGTCTAATTTAGTAGAATTATTAGTTACTTGGCTAACTGGTAAATTGAAGCTGCCATCAGAATTGGCAAGCAAACTGTCGCTTTCAGTCACCCTGCGCCGCAAAACTTCCCAAGCTTTGGCGACTACTTGCGGGTCGAAAGAAAATAGAAAAGCCGGAATTCCCGCAGAATTTTCACCCAAAACCATCACCAGGCTAAAACTAGCAGTTAAAACCAAACAAAACTGCTCGTGCGCCAAAGGATCGCCGATCGCCAAAGCCAAAGCCGGGGCAGCCGCAGGCACAGATATTTGCTCATCAGCCGCCGGCAGTAGAGCTAAAGTTTGTCTAGCACGAAAAGACCACAAAGCAGCATCGTTGTCGGGAATACTGGTAAAAATCCAATTGGCAAAGCCGTTGGCCCTCTCAGGGTCAGTCAAAACCGAAGACGGGCCCGACAACACCAATCCCTGACAGGAATTGGGGATTGTCGACCGACAATTTGCTCGATCGGCATCTGTTTTTTGTCCGGGTTTTTGCCGGTCGAGCATTTGATTCAAAGCTGCGATCGCCCCGTACCATTCCTGTTGAGCTTTCAGCCGAGAAGCCCCACGGCTGGCAGGACACCGATGGCGGTTGTTTTCTCCCGCCAACTTAGCATCAAAGAGACTGAGGTCATTTTCTTGGCCTTCGGAGGCTAAAATTTCGCTTATTGTCGGTAAAAAGTAAGTATTCACAGTTATAAACCCACCTTCGGAGGCATGAAGGGTGAAGTATTTATGTATAGGAAAGTTCAGGAGTTAAGACTCAAGCACCAGCACGAGCGAAAAATCCCGCATAGTTTCTTGCGCCTTCCTCCTAACCCACAGGATATCCACATTTGTCAACTAACGACATTGGCAGAACCGTACCAATAAGTCGCAATCTCCGCGCTTGGGGCGATATTTTGCACGATCGCCCTGACAAAAGTGCAAAATGAAGTCAGTTAAACACCGTGCTTTCCTTATGCCCACCTCGATCGCCGACTCGAAAAATCTGCTGTCAGACTTAATGGCACGCTACCGCAACCAAGTGGATTATCTGGCAATTCGACTCGAAGAAGCCGAAGGCACCGACATCTTGCTGCGAGGCGAAAAAATTGAAACCCTCAGCGAAGGAGTCTCAATTGGCGGCCAAGTCCGAGCTTGTCACAAAGGCGGCTGGGGCTTTGCCAGTTTTAACCGACTTTCCACCCTCGCCGAAAGAATCGAAGAAGCCATCGCCGCGGCTAAACTGATCGGCGAAGAAGAAACGGTTCTGGCACCAGTTACCCCAGTACAAGATATTTGCTTGCTGCCGCTGACAGGAACAGACCCCCGTCTGGTTCCCCTAATTGACAAAAAGCAATTGTGCGATCGCTACGCGGCGATTCTGCGCAGCATTGACCCCCGTATCGCCACCATCTCCGTGCGCTACGGCGACAGCACCCAGCGCATCATCCTCGCCACCTCCGAAGGCACCATGCTCGAACAAGGTTGGGCAGACATGGAAATGCGCTTTGCCGCCACGGCCCGCAGCGGGGAAACCGTACAAACAGGCCGCGAAACCACCGGTTCGCGCAAAGCCTACGAAGACTTAACCGATCTCGATGTTCAAGTTCGCAGCGCCGCCCAGAGAGCGGTTGATTCCCTAGCCTTACCCCCCGTCCAAGGCAACACCTACACCGTCGTCATCGACCCGATTCTGACCGGATTATTTGTCCACGAAGCCTTCGGGCACCTTTCCGAAGCCGACATGGCCTACGAAAATCCCGACATTTTGGAAATTATGACCCTCGGCCGCCAGTTCGGCCCAGAAAACTTGCAAATTTTCGACGGTGCAGCGCCAGAGGGACACCGGGGCAGCTATTTCTACGACGACGAAGGTACTCCCGCGACTACTACTCAGTTAATTAAAGACGGCGCTTTAGTCGGGCGGCTGCACTCGCGGGAAACTGCGGGGAAATTGGGAGAAACGCCTACTGGCAATGCTCGCTGTTTGAATTATCATTATCCGCCGATCGTCCGCATGACGAATACTTGGATCGAACGGGGTGATACACCGGTTGCTGACTTATTTTCTGGTATCAAAGAAGGAGTTTATGCGCGCAATTGGCAAGGCGGCATGACTAACGGCGAAATGTTTACTTTCAGTGCCGGCGAAGCTTGGATGATCCGCGACGGCAAACTCGACAATCCGGTGCGGGATGTTACTCTTTCGGGTAATGTTTTCAGCACTTTAGCCGATATTGAGGCGATCGGCGACGATTTCTACTGGGATGAATCCGGCGGCTGCGGCAAGGCAGGACAAAGCGGTTTGCCGGTAGGCTGCGGCGGCCCGAGTTTGCGGATTCGCGATGTCGTGGTTGGTGGCGAAGCTGCGGAAGAAGATTAAAGTTTCAAAAGTTTAAAAAATAAAGGTAAAGCGCAAGATTCCTACTCGCGCTTTACCTTTATTTTTTGAGTGCAACATTTCGCGCCTGTTTGTGGCATCTGATATCTTGAGTACGCTTGGCCAAAAAACCGGAATAGCCAAAAATTATGTTTTGAGTCCTCAAATACCGCTAAAAAATAGGTTTTTTGGTACGCAGTACCTAAGTCCTGAATTAATGGATGGAAATCTTCAATTTTTCTCTTCTTATCCCAATTTTCGATTCTCCCCGTAATTACCTAATTCCCAACAGACAATTATCGCTTTTTTCGCCTTTATCTCCCGCTTCCTCGTTCTGGCGGCGTATCTTTATCGTTATCTGCGTAAAAAGTCTGAGTGTCGGCGAGAGCGGTTAAAATGTCTGGAGCAAAGTTGTCTTGAGCAAAAAAGGTCGATCGAGTTTCTAAGCTTTGAGCGCTAACTGCGGTGCTGCTCAGTAACAGGCTTGACATCAGGATGGAAGAGTAAACGCCGATCATAATAAATTTTGGTATTTGTATTTTCCCCTTCTTGATACGCAGTCTGTACTCGGCTATCAGGATAAAAAAAAATTAATGGCAGCGAAACCATCAATTAGTAATTGACGGCACCTGCACTTTTTTTTATTTTTCGTTGAAAGCAGGTGAAAGCCCTTATCTAGCTCGCTTGTTTGCTCGCAAGTTCGAGCTGTCTGCTACTTGCGGCCAACCAGCACAATTTAATACCATCTAAAAAAAAAGAAGGCCTCTCTATGCCGGTGATCCAAAACCTGGTAGTTATAAATCATTTCCAATTTTAAAATTTCAAATCTCAAATGGTATACACCCTGGAAGCCACTTGAAACACTCTGCAAATAAGGAAACGAAAACCGCAAACTATAATTTTTTAATAGTCTTCAGATTAATTTCATAATTTATTGATCTTAGGAAGCAACCCTCGAATTAAAGACAAAATAGCAGATTACAGAGGTGCGTCATCAGCACCCTACATATAAATATTTTTGTGCACGATATTCCTGAAATAAAGGAATGTCTAATACTTCAGATTAACTTCATAAATGGTTGTTATGATATTTTCAAATGAATTGTGAACCTTTTTTCTTTTTCTGTCTCTCTTGCTTTGTGTCAAGATGGCTGGCGCGCCGCTCCGAAGGACGAGTCGAAAGCGGTTCTGAAAAAAAAAGCCCGTTCACAAAATCGTGGAGTCAATCTTACATCTCAAAACTCAAATCTCACATCGACTGACTTGCGCATCTACCTGTAAGAACACCGAGTCGAGGGTTGACGAGTTGTCCAAAACAACATCAGCTTGTTGACACTTTTGAGCTAGCGGTAACTGGGCGTTAATGCGGGCATTAGCTCGCTCGTAACTCAAGCCGTCTCGCTGCATTAGTCGTTCTAACTGCACTTCCGGCGAACAGTACACCACCCAAATTTCGGTACACAAATCAGTCATGTTAGCTTCAAACAGCAGCGGCACTACCAAAACCAAAGTCAACGTGTCAGTCGGGGCGCAGAAACCGGAGTTTTTTTTAACAATACTTCGTTCTAGCTCGCGATCGCGGTGAACAAACCCGGTTTCTTGAGTTTTTGTACTTAAGTGATGTGTGCCTTGCGATACCGGAGTCAATGCAGCAATGCAGCTTTGAGTTTCCTCAACAAATCGGCGGCGGACATAAGGGTGAATCTGTTGTTCCAACCACTCCCGCTCGGCTGCGTTACAAAAAATAATATTTCCCAACTCGCGCCGATTTAAATTGCCGTCGGGGAGCAAAATAAGGGCGCCGTATCGCTCTACAATAGAGTCCAGTATTGGCGAACCTGGGTTCACAGCTTCGCGGGCGTAAATATCGGCATCTAAAATCGGAAATCCCCAGGCATCTCTCAGATAATTAGATATAGCGGTTTTACCGGTGGCGATGCCCCCAGTTAAACCGATCAGACGCACAATTCCATCGCTCATAATTTTCGCTGTTTAAATTTCCTGGGTTTCGACACTTACTATCTGTCTTTGCTATGTTGGTGACACAATTAAATTTAGACTGAAAATTTAAGATTTGCGATCGAGAACTAGCGTTAGGAAGTGTCAGCATTGGGGTGCGATCGACTCTTTTTTACCTAAAATCTCAATTTTAAACTCGAATCAAGGTCTAGACCGAGGCAAACTTATGAATGCTCAACGTGCTGTGCGGTCGATTCTGGCAGCAATTCCCATTGCCGGATTTTGGATATTAGATTTTTCCCCCAACCTGCTGTTTTTAAAAGAAAACAGCAGCGGATGCGTATTCGTGGCAATTTATCCCCAATCTCAAATTGCTGCAGCACAATCTATTACTCCAGCCCCAGACGGCACCGGAACCACTGTCACCGCCCCAGGTACAGGGTCGCCCCCTCGCTACGACATTCAAGGCGGCACTCGCTCCAGAGACGGAGCAAATCTATTCCACAGTTTTACTCGGTTCGGTCTGAATTCAGGCGAAACTGCCAATTTCATCTCCAACCCAACCATAAAAAATATCCTCGGCCGCGTTGTCGGCGGGGATGCTTCCTTAATTAACGGTCTAATTCAAGTTAGCGGCGGCAATTCTAACTTGTTGCTGATGAATCCCGCAGGCATCATCTTCGGAGCAAATGCCCGACTCGATGTGTCCGGGTCTTTTTTTGCTACCACCGCTAGCGGTATCGGTTTTGACGACCGTTGGTTCAACAGTACAGGGGCGAACGACTACGCAGCCCTAGTTGGAACGCCGAATGCTTTTGTTTTTGGCTCACAGCCGGGGAGTATTGTCAATGCCGGTAACTTGGCTGTCGGAACCGGGCAAAATTTGACTTTGCTGGGGGGTACGGTCATCAGTACGGGCAAACTTTCAGCCCCGGGCGGTCAAATTACTGTGGCGGCTGTCCCGGGCGGAAATCTGGTGCGGTTGAGTCAAAACGGACTTTTGCTGAGTTTAGAAGTTTCTCCGGCTGGGGGAGTGTCGGGTTCGGAAGCTCTTCCCTTCTCTCCCCAGAATTTACCTCGGCTGCTCTCTGGTCCCGGCGTGGCTAACGCTACAGGTATAACTACCAACGCTCAAGGTGAAGTCGTGCTGACAGGCGGCCCAACTGTGCCTGCAGGTGCTGGAACTGCGCTGGTAGCGGGTGATGCGGACGTGTCTGCCAGGGGGGGCGCGGGAGGAAGCGTCAACGTGTTGGGCGACAAGGTAGGGCTGTTGGGAGCGAAGATTGAGGCTTCGGGGCCGGACGGCGGCGGAACGGTGCGGATCGGTGGAGATTACCGAGGCGAGGGAACTGTGCCGAATGCAACAATGACTTACGTGGATGGCAAAAGTTCGATCGCTGCCAACGCAACTGAATCAGGCAACGGCGGCAGAGTGTTTGTCTGGGCTGACAACACGACAGCATTTTTAGGCAGCATCAGCGCGAATGGCGTTTCTGCAACGGGAACCGCAGGTGTTGGCGGGTTTGTGGAAGTTTCGGGTAAGCAAAGATTGATTTTTAACGGTACTGTCGATACTTCCGGGACAAACGGTTTGGGGACTTTGCTGTTAGATCCAGAAAATATCTTAATTACAGATTCCCCAGAAGGTACCGGCGATGCGGCAATAATTGCCAACAATAATATTTTGTCAACAGGAATCTCATCACCACCGCCAAACAATTCTGAGCCTTCGCTGACAATTTCGGCTAGAGCTTTGGAAAGTATGTCGGCTACGTCAAATGTGGTTCTCGAAGCGCTAAACGATATTACAATTGCTGATTTGGCGGACAATCAGTTGAGCTTTCAAGCAACTACTGGTTCGGTGACATTGAGAGCAGATGCCGATCGCAGCGGTGCGGGTGTTTTTTCGATGAATTCGGGAGATACAATTAGCACTCAAGGCGGTGCGATCGCCATTTCGGGAAATCAAATTACTGCGGGCAATTTGTCAAGCAACGGCGGAAATATTAGTTTAATTAGTCCGGGAACAACCGTTGCCGCCAATATTTCTTCATCGAATCCCAGCACCGGAACCAGCGGGAATATTTTACTCGAAGGCCTGAACGTAACGGCCCAAAAACTTGATGCCAGCGGCCCGGAAGCGACGGGAAATGTAACATTGACAGCTCAGAATGTTCTGGGAGTTAGCTCCATCGCAGGGGGTTCGGGAAACATTACTTTGACTGGTAATGAAATTAATTTTAAAGGCGACAAAAATTCAGTCAGCGGCACTGGCTTTTTGGTACTGCAACCTTGGAACCCAGGTCAAAATATTGCGATCGGCGGTTCTGGAGATGTCGGCACTAATATTTATTTGAATCTGACGGCAAGCGACCTCGGAAGTTTGCAAAATGGATTTGCTGGAATTACGATCGGCCGCAGTAACGGTATCGGTTCGATTCTGATTGCTAACGATTTTACATTTTATGACCCGCTAATTATTCAATCGCCGGCGGGTTTGGGAACAATCACTACCACAAATTCCTTGACAGGGGCCGACAATGCCTCAATTACTCTCAAAGCTGACGGCAATATCAGAACCGGAAATATCACTACCAACAATCAGGAAATTCGCATCGCCAGCACAGCGGGCAATGTCACAACCAGTCAGCTACGTACTGGAACTGCCCCCACCATCAACACTTCTGTCAATTCTTCCAAAGTGCCACGCTCGGAGGCGGGAGATGTTAGCGTTACCGCACAGGGAACGGTGACGGCTGGGGCGATCGACACGAGGGGCGATCGCGCGGGGAATGTGACGCTGACGGGGCCCAATGGAGTCACTGCGGGTGCGATCCAAGCTGGCGGCTCGAAAACACCGGGAAATATTACTTTAACCGGCAACGATATTGACTTGACGGGTGGCAACAATTCGATCGCCAGCAACGGCAATTTGGTGCTGCAACCGGCCGATCCCAGTCAAAATATTATAATTGAAGGTTCTGGCGATACCGAAGCTCTGAACTTGACTGCTGCGGAATTGAACTCGCTGCGGAATGGGTTTGCTTCGATCGCGATCGGGCGTTCTGACGGTAGCGGTGCGATCTCGATTGCTTCTGGAACGCCAGATTCAACACCAGTGACGGTGACATTTCAAGACCCGACGACGATTCAATCGCCCAATGGCACTGGCGCGATCGTGGGAACGGGTGCGATCGTCGGAACTGATAACGCCACGATCTCTCTGATGGGCGGTACTGTAGCCGTCGGAGACGTTACCTCGACTGCGGGGATTAACATCACTAGCACTCAAGGCAACTTGACTGCTGGTACGCTTTCATCTCGATCGGCTTCGGCTGCGGGCGATATCAACATCGACAGCGCCGCTGCGGTAGAAACCGGCAACATTGATGCTTTTGGTTCCAGAAGCGGGGGAGATATCTCGATTGCAGCGCCGGGGCGGATCGTTACAGGGGTGATCAATTCCAGTTCGCAGTCGGGAAGTGCCGGTTCGAGCAAGATTACCGGGCAGAAAGATGTTGAAGTTGTTTCGATCAAAGCTCGCGGCAATACGGGCGGCGATGTGGAAATCGATGCTGGGGGAGCGTTTCGGGCTGCGGGAACGGGAACGGCTGCCGATCGCGCCGAGGTCAGCATTTCTACAGACGGGCTGGCTCGATCGGGTTCGCTGACGCTCTCTCAAAGCGCTTGCCCGTCGAGAACTTGCACGGTGGCGACTGTTGGGACGGGAAACTCGAAGTCGAACACTGCCACCTCCTCAACTACTATCGGGCCGCTGGCGATCGAGTCGAGTCCGGCACCAACTACCAGCGTGGAACTGAAAACTACAAACAATTCTCAACAAATTGTGACTGAGGTGAGTATCCCCTCCGCAGCGTCTGCGCCAAAGAGCAGTAACACAAATGTCTCGCCAGAACCTGCTGCTGCCTCTGTTGAGGCGGGGTCGAACGAGACTGCGACAGGCTCGGTATTGCTGTCGCAGTCGGTGTTAACAGACAATCAGGGTGCGCCGGCGGCGACAGAAAACGGCAGCGGGGGGGCAACTGCACAGAAGCCGGCGAGTGGGGCGAGTGCAGGAAGTATCGGGAATGTCAGGGTTCCTGAGATTTCTCGATCGAACTCGATCGGGCAAATAAATCCGATCGGCGCAGTGCAGCAAAGGGATAGAACTCAGGGCCGGGAATTTGAACGTTACTTTGGGGGCAATTTCGGTCAAAAGTCGGTCACGCAGCAAAGTATTCGAGATACTCTCAGCAGCGTCAATCGCTTGACGGGAGTTAAACCCGCCATCGTTTACGTGTGGGCGAAAGAGAAACATTTAGAACTTGTGTTGTTATTGCCAGACGGCAAAAGTGTTTTTAAAAGCGTGCCTGCAAGCCGCGAGACAGTGCTGCAAGTTGCTAAAGAATTCACTAATGCTATCAGAACTCCCAGGAGATTGAATGCTGCTGATTACAAGGAACCTGCCGAGGAACTTTACCAGTGGTTAATTGCACCGCTGCAACCGGAATTAGATGCTAACAAGATTGACACTTTGGTGTTTTCGATGGATGCGGGTTTGCGGACTTTGCCTTTAGCTGCTCTTTACGACGGCAAGCAGTTTTTGGTAGAAAAGTACAGTTTGGGGCTGATTCCAAGTTTGAGTTTAACTGATACTCGCTATGCAGATGTTAAGAGTTCTGAAGTTTTGGCGATGGGTGCGTCGAATTTTCCTGCCAAATACGATCAAAATCCTTTGCCGGCAGTGCCGCTGGAAATATCGACAATTGTGGGCAAGATTTGGCCCGGTTCGTCTTTTCTCAATGAAGCTTTTACTTTGGCAAATTTGAAGGATAAGCGCAATCAATCGCAATACAAAATTATTCATTTAGCTACTCACGGCGATTTTCAGCCAGGGGGGGCAGAAAATTCTTACATTCAGTTTTGGGATACTAAGTTGCGGTTGAATCAGTTGGATCAGTTGAAGTTATCTAACCCGCAGGTGGAGTTGTTGGTTTTGAGTGCGTGTACTACGGCGGTGGGAGACGAACAAGCTGAGTTGGGGTTTGCGGGGTTGGCGGTGCACGCGGGGGTAAAATCGGCTTTGGCAAGTTTGTGGTATGTCAGCGATGTCGGTACTTTGGGGCTGATGACTGAGTTTTACCAGCAGTTGCGCACGGCGCCGATTAAGGCTGAGGCTTTGCGGCAAGCGCAGTTGGCGATGCTGCGGGGTGAAGTGCGGTTGCAAGATGGTTATTTGAGGCGATCGGGCAACAATCAAGCTCTGCCTTTACCGTCGGAGTTGACCGCTAGGGGCGATCGAAATTTGTCGCATCCTTATTATTGGGCTGCTTTTACTATGATCGGTTCGCCGTGGTAATTGTGAAGGAAAAGGGCATGGGTTCTCCCTGATTTGTTCTACGGTTTCGCGATCGCTCGTACCTAATTTCTCTTTAATGATTAATGCCCCCAATGCCATCCTAAATGACTTGGCCGGCGGCCCCATAGAGCTGGTAAAGTTTTGAGCATATTCTGCTTCAAATTCATCCCACGGGATGAGTTTTGCCATCATTACCCAACGGTTATCTAAGGCTAATTTTCCTCCTTGGGGGAATTCAAAGCTTTCTGGTGTGGTGCCGAGGCGGTCAACTTTTCGGTAAACGAGCGTCAACGGTAGTGCAAGGGTTTTGAGCTATTTTACCAGCTTATCTTGCACTCGACTCTCGATCGCGCGATCGTCAAAGACAGAAGGTCTCGGCTTTTTGCACTTTATTCAGCAAACCCTAATTAGGTTCGCACTAATCCGTTGTCAAAATTGAACGGCAGGGTGATGGGTCAAATGGCAGTTCATTGCTGTAGGTTGATTGACCGATAAAGTATTGCAGATAGGGGTTTTCGCGGATTTGTTCGACTGTTGGACGATCGCTAATTCCCAGTTTTTATTTGATAATTAATGCCCCCAATGCCATCCGAAAGGATTTGGCTACTGCGCCCATAACTGTCGGGAAGTTTTCAGCATCTTCTGATTCAACCTCTGACCACGGGATTAGTTGGGCCATCTTTACCCAACGGTTGAAGGCTGACAACTTCCCTCCGAAGGGGAGTTCAAAGTCGGATGGGGGACTTGGGGCAAGCTCAAATTTTCGGTACAAGCTCGCAGATGGTGATGCATGGGTTTTGACCTATTTTAGCTGTTTTTCTGGCACTACTCTACTTTTTTCCGTCAGACAAGCCATAAAGTGTATACTTTTCCAATTTATTCAGCAAGCCCTAATTATGCCGGATAAAATATTTGATTATTTGGAAAAACATATTACTTGCAATTTCTCATAAAGAGGCGAATTCCAGTTAACATCGTGTTTGGATTAATTGCGACAGTTCTAGGAAATTGCTGGTTATGTTGTGCAAGGGCGGTGTTTTGACACGGGATTGCCGGAGGTTCGCCGGCAAACACTAATTGATTTCGCCATATCTGGTGGGTCGATCGGCTAATCACCCTTAAATTTGAGCCTGACACCTCACAACTATCAAAAATGCCCATCTAACCTTAATTTGGTGGCGCCGCGCGCCCCGACACCGGATTTGTATCGGCAATGTCCTCACAAAAGTCTAACCGTAGGGTGCTTATCGCCAGACTGGGCTGGGTGGTTATTGCCAGCCCGCTCAGGAGTCCAATCAACCTGTTTGCGTCATGGTAGCCGTTGGGTATTGGCAATAGATATTATTTATTGCGAGTAGTCTATCTTATGAAGAAGATTTATCTATCGCCCGCTATGACATTTCAAGCGTTTGGGGGACTTCTTCACCACTCATGAGCGGGCTGGGTGTTTATGGCGCACCTTACCCCAGATGGCGGCTCAAAGGATTTGTTTGCCTTAGTCCTATATATGTATTGTTCATATTTATAGTTGGTCGATCGTCCTTGACGCTACCCATACCTGCCGCTGCACCTCTGCCTCATCAGCTACACTCCTCAGTTTTCCGTTGTTAACTGACCCAGAGTCACGTCAAATGTAACGAGATATTACAAGATGACGCTAAAGCAGCATAGAGGCTTGACAGCAAAGAATGAAGCGGCTAATCTGATATACATACCCGGGTAAGTCAATTCACTGTCATATGCAAGAAAAGCAAAAAGTTACATTGTATCTTCCACCTGAACTGCATCGCCAGCTCAAAATCAGAGCCGCAGTCGAAACTGAAC
The DNA here is from genome assembly GCF_036701085.1 of Microcoleus sp. Pol7_A1. NCBI lineage: Bacteria > Bacillati > Cyanobacteriota > Cyanophyceae > Oscillatoriales > Microcoleaceae > Microcoleus > Microcoleus sp. Pol7_A1. Next base: position 7,716 of record NZ_JAUBQD010000028.1, on the reverse strand, counting down.
CGATGTCATCAATTGCAGAAAGGGCAATTGTCTTCTACCTAGGAAACCCCGAACTGGTTGACGAAGTGGAAGCCTCCTACGGACAAACCCATCGGGTATACAACTGTCCAGAATGCACGGGTTCAGTAGTAATGCGAGATGGAGAACTGGCATCCGTAACAAGTCAGCCGAGCGTATTGGCTGAGCAGGATCTTCCAGTAAAGCAGGTGTCCGGCGTCAGCGCCAGCACGGCTAAACCGGGAGAGGAAGAATTGGTTCCCTGCTAAGAATGCCTTGCTTCCCCAAAAAGCTAGAACTGAAATTTTCAGTAACAGAGCCAAGGGCAGCATTGAGATTCAGCAAAGATAGCACCGTCTCTAGTGGGTCGAGGACTATGCAAGAAGAGATCAGTATTCTAATCCAAGCTCAATATCCTCTGATCTACCTCGTGACATCCGAGGAAGAGCGGTGTGAGCAAGCAATTTCGACAATAGCTCAAGCCAAACCACAGCGACGAGTATTTATCTGGACTGTAACTCACGGCATTGTGGAGTACGGTCAACCCCGCACCACCACCCAGCACAACACCGTCTCGCCAGAGGCAGCAATTGAATGGGTGATCAGGCAGCGAGAACCCAACAGTAACGCTAGCATCTACATTTTCAAAGATCTCCATCCTTTTATAGATTCTCCTCCGGTAACGAGGTGGTTGCGCGATGCGATCGCCAACTTCAAAGGAACGCAAAAGACAATTATACTGATGTCTCCTTTGCAGCAAATTCCGATCGAGCTAGAAAAGGAAGTAGTGGTATTAGACTTCGCGCTCCCAGACATGAAGGAACTCAACCAAGTATTGTCTGGCCAGTTGGAGCAAACGAAATCGCGACGCATTACCACAGAAGCGCGAGAAAAACTTTTAAAAGCAGCCTTGGGATTGACCAAGGACGAAGCTGAAAAGGTTTATCGCAAAGCCCAAGTTTCTACTGGGCGCCTAACAGAAGAAGAAGTAGACATCGTTCTGTCGGAGAAAAAGCAATTAATTCGCCGCAACGGTATTCTAGAGTTCATTGAAGAAGACGAAACCCTGGATGCAGTCGGAGGTTTAGAAGAGCTAAAAAGGTGGCTCAGGCAGCGTTCCAACGCTTTTACAGAAAGGGCGAGAGAATACGGTCTGCCTCAACCAAAAGGGATGTTAATTCTCGGCGTACCGGGATGCGGAAAATCGCTGATTGCCAAGACCACCTCCCGCCTCTGGGGACTGCCCCTGCTGAGGCTAGATATGGGTAGAGTCTACGACGGCTCGATGGTGGGTCGATCGGAAGCCAACCTCCGCAACGCCCTGAAAACCGCAGAATCCATCTCTCCAGCCATCCTCTTCATTGACGAACTAGACAAAGCCTTTGCAGGAGGCACTGGTTCGGCAGACTCAGACGGAGGCACCTCCAGCCGGATTTTCGGTTCTTTCCTCACTTGGATGCAAGAAAAGACTTCCCCAGTCTTCGTAATGGCAACAGCCAACCGAATCGAGCGGTTGCCGGGAGAATTCTTGAGGAAAGGCCGATTCGACGAACTCTTCTTTGTTGACCTGCCTACCAAAGAAGAACGCCAAGATATATTTAAGATTCACCTGTCAAAGCGGCGTCGGGAAATTACTCGCTTCGATTTAGAGCAACTTTCCAACGTTTCCGACGGCTTTTCAGGTGCAGAGATTGAGCAAGCGCTAGTAGCAGCCATGTACGAAGCCTTCGCTCAAGATCGAGAGTTTACGCAGCTAGACATCATCGCGGCCATTAAATCCACAATGCCACTGTCTAAAACAATGACCGAACAGGTCACCGCCCTGCGAGATTGGGCTAGACAGCGTGCACGGCCCGCTGCGTCTTCCGTCGCTGAATACCAGCGAATGGAATTCTAAAAGCTTTCTCCTGGTCCAAACAGGAGCAAAGGCTAGCAACAGCTAGCAGTTCGATTGAAGAGCCGCCCAGCGGCACCGTTAAATCCAGACCGTTGTTGTTTCTCTCTCAGTTTTATTAGGAGGAAATCCAATGTCTCACTTTAGCACTCTGCGTACCAAAATCACCGATGCCGAAATCCTGAAAGCTTCCCTGCGCGACTTGGGCATTTCAGTCAAGTCAGAAGCTGATGTTCGTGGCTATAATGGTCAGCGCGTTCGCTCCGACATCGTGGCGATTCTGGAAGGCGAATATGACCTGGGTTGGTCTCGCAATAGCGATGGTTCCTTTGACCTGATTGCTGACCTCTGGGGCGTCGCCAAAAAGCACAATCAAACTGAGTTAATCAACTCCATCAACCAGAAGTACGCAGTTAACAAGACCTTGGCAGCAGTCAAGCAGCGCGGTTTGCAAAATGCCAACGTCAAGCTGGTAGTGCAAAATTAATCGCTGTGCGCGTTCCCAAGCTCGCGGGTTAACCAAACAAACGGGTTAACCCGTTTTTAACTAGCTAGGATGTAGAGTGTGGTTTTTGGGCCGCCACATACTTTTTTAGCACACCCAAGCAGCAGCTCTCAACGTGAGAGCTGCTGCTTTAATGGTCGGCTACCTAATGCTTCGGGCAAGGGTCGATCGTTTGTTGATAAATTTCAAGTATTCGATCGACTTTCCGTTCCCAATCAAAATGCTGCAGGACGCGCTCCCGTCCCGCACAACCCATACTCTGTCGCAATTCGGGTGAATGAGCGAGCTTCAGCATCGCATCTGCCAGTCCCTGGACAAAGCCTTCTTTAGAAGCTGGTTCTACTAAAATACCGCAAGTGGAATCCATATAATCCGCTGGGCCGCCCCAGTTCGTCGCTATGACCGGCAGCCCCACGGCCATTGCTTCCAAAACCACGGCTCCCCCCGGCTCTCGCAAACTCGGCATCACCATTGCATCAGCTTGTTGCAGTTTGATAGCGCACTGTTCCTGAGACAGCCAGCCACTAAAGATGACGCTATCATCGATCGCCAAACGAGCTGTTTGAGCTTCTAGTTCCTCTCGCATCTTCCCATCACCGATGATTTCCAAAACTGCATTGGTTTGAGCAACAACGGGTGCAAAGGCTTCTAGCAGTAAGTCTACACCCTTCCAGTCTACCAGCCTCCCCAAGAACACAAAATGAACTTGCGGGTTGGGTTCCTTATATACGGTAGATTCCGATCGCCACACCGAGAAATCTACACCGTTTTCCACAAGTTCAATAATTTTACCCTGCACCCCAGCCGGAAGTGCCTGCTTCGTGCGATCGTTTGCCACTAAGACCGTCTCCGCTTTGATTTTACCAGGAAAAAGACGATTGAAGTAATCGACGCACTGGTAACCTATCGCGATTAAAAGATCGATGATCCGATTTTGGCGCGATCGAAAAGCCAGAGGAAATTTAACCGACGTGTTCATCGGCCCGATAACTACCGGCACTCCCAATCCGAACATCAACGAAGGAACTGTTGCCGAGACTGGTGTCGGTTCGTGTACAACATCAATCTGGTGTTCGCTCACCAGCCGCCGGACAATGCGACGCTGTAGGACTTGGGTGTAGAGGTGACTGAGCAGCCCAAAAGTAAATTCATTCACTCTTGCAGGGATAAATAGCCCGCAATTGTTAAGCAGCCGGTGCAGCCAAGTGTCGGGTACAAAGTGCATTCGATCGCGGGCTTCTGGAAACAGCGCTGTGAGTTCTGCTTGGGTGCGGGCGTGGACTACTAACCAGATCTCTTTTTGGCGCGATCGAAGTATCCTGAAGTAGTTCAGCGGCAGCAATGCCTCGCCGCCGAATTGAGTTGAGGCATTTTGACCAACAATTACAATTCGCATAAGTGGTTTTGAACTCAACTGCATTCACAGACACTTTAAACGAAAAACCTGTTTTTTCGCCAATCATTGATTTAATTCTGCATAAACTGGATAGCTTAAAACCTTAGCTAAAAAGCCATTACTTTTGCCTTTAATTGCCAGCAGCATTTCCACTAAGTAAAGTATTTATTTTGTTCGCTTTGAACTTTACAAATAATGTTTTTGTGTTCTTTTAACTTTGACAGGGCGTTTTATTTTTTTCCTGGGTAACAAGAGTTGCATCTACGAGTTTGCTAATTGCTTGGAAAAATTTGTAACATACCGTACAGATGCCGCCTCGGGGTTGCACTGCTCTATAATTAATAAAACTTTTAATTGTGCGTTGTTTATTCGTTGGAAGCCTTTGTTTATAAATCGATATTTGTAAGTTGAGTTTTGCAGAAATTACTCGATCGGCTGCGTTTTTTTTGAGGTGCGGGCGTCGGCTGTAGAGGTTGGGAAGAAAACCCGCCTCTACAGCCGACGCCGGATTCGGGAGTACAGGGGAGAAGTTGCAGAAAAAAACAAGTTAAGTTGAGGATTGCTGACCTACTTAGTAGACTTAGCACTAATTCTAACTTGCTCAATTGATGGGTTTGATGTCTTGTATTCGATCAAGTTGCTGCGCTGTCCGAGCAAGCGGCGCTGGTGAAACTGAATCTGACCCTGCAACTGAGGAAATCTCCCGATCGCGCAAGACATAGCATAAAGCGCAGCATCCTTGGCTGGCAAATTCCGTTGCTGCTGCATCTGGCGGTAAATTCGGTAAGTAAGTACCGGGTAGCCGGCCAGCAACCACAAGCTCCACCCGTGGGTGAACCAGGCTGTACCCAATGCTAGCGCTGGCAAAACGAATCCCCAGAACCAGATGCGGAGCGTGTCTTTGACCCAGTGGCGTTCCGGGGTGTTGCCGTGCAGCCAGGAACCTTCGGCGTAGGCGTGACCTGCTCTTTGAGAGCGCTTCCACCACTGGTCAAAACCTGTCATTTGGGCGTCGTGCAGGGTCATTTCTGCATCTAAACGCTCGATTTTCCAGCCGTTTTGTCGCAGCCGCACGCAGAGTTCCGGTTCTTCGCCGGCAATGAGGGCGGGGTTGAAACCACCGACTTGCTCGAATGCTTTGACTCGCATCATGGAGTCGCCGCCGCAGGCTTTGGCTTCGCCGACAGGCGTGTCCCACTCGATGTCGCACAGTCGGTTGTATGGTGTGGCGTTGGGAAATCTTTCGCGTCGGCGCCCGCACACTACGGCTACGTCGGGTTTGGCGGCGAGTTCTTGTTGGGCTCGATCGAGCCAGCCGTCAACTATTTCGCAGTCGCCGTCTACAAATTGGACAAATTCAATGTCGGGAGCTAATTGTAGCAAGCGGGCAAAGCCTTCATTTCTGGCGCGTGCTGCGGTAAAAGGTGTAGATAGGTCGAGTTCTACTGTATCTGCTCCGATCGATCCGGCTAATTCCAAGCTACCGTCTGTTGAGCCAGAATCGACATAAACCACCAGAGCTGCTTGGACTCTCGCTGATTGCAAACACGCTCGGAGGCGATCGCCTTCATTGCGTCCGATCGCCACCAATCCAACTTTGTGCAATTGAGACATAATCAATGCTATCTAATAATTTAAGTATTTTTGTCTGGAATTTTTTTTGTTGCAATCATCTTCGCCGGAATGCCAACGGCAGTTTGACCTGCAGGAATGTCTGATAAAACTACGGCGTTTGCTCCGATATTTACGTCGTCTCCCAGGTTTACTTTTCCGAGGATTTTTGCACCAGCGCCGACGTTAACCCGATCGCCCAATTGAGGAGATTCTAGCGGCTTGTCCAAGTAGCGATTTCCCAGGGTTACGCCTTGGCGGATAATGCAGTCATCGCCGATCGTGCAATATCCGTGAATAATAATTGCGCCTTGATGTTCGATCACCACGCGGCGACCGAGCTTTACAGTGTAAGGCAAATCTATACCGTAGGTGTTGCGAACTTTTCGGTATAGCGATCGGTAAAGAATGCTCAAAGGAGCGCGAAGTAATTTCGGTTCAACTTGCATTCTCCAAGCACCAAAGCGCTGAACAGCTACGGCCCTAAATCCCGGCTTCGTCCAATCGCGACCGTGAGCGATCCAATCTTCTTGAATCTGTTGCCACAATCCTAGTGCAGGAGCTTCTACTTGATTTTCACTTATTAAGTCCGTCTGCGTTACCATAAGCTTTTCTCAACACTCTGTCTGGTGGTTTTAGCTGTTTCTTGATACCGACAATAATCGGCTGTTTTTGAGATTTTTAATGTCGGATGCACGAGTTTATTTTATGAGGAATACCAAGCTTTTTGCTCTCTCCGGGAATGATTTACAGGCCATATTTAACACTGTCGATCGAGCTGAGACTTGTTTGCAAAAATCCTTTAAAAAATTTTCGATTCTTCTATCGAACCTCCTTTGAAAAATACACTATTGAGCAAGAAATCCTGGAGGTAGTTTGGCGGGTCGTTGTCTGGCTTGTTTTGTACGGCGCGGCGCACCCGGAACGCAGCAAAACCCGAAGCCCAGCAGATATCAGTTAAGGCGGCGTAGAGAAAGCCATAGTTTTTGATAAAGTAGCGCCGCCGGGAATCAAACCAATACTGGGGCATTCGCTTGCGGGCGGCTTTGGTGTCGGTGACGCCCGAGCTTTGACCGACTAAGTGGACAACGCGACTTTCAGGTACATACCAGCAACTCCAGCCAGCTTTGTTTGCTTGCAGGCAAAAGTCCATTTCTTCGCAGTACATGAAATAAGCTTCATCGATCAAGCCAACCTGTTCAAATACTTCGCGGCGGACGATCATGCTGGCTCCAGCCACCCAATCAGTTTGGCAGATTTCTTGAGAAATCGGAGGGACGGCGACCCTGTTTTTCAATAACTTCGACACAGGGCCAAGACGCCAGCCGAAATCGAGTTCGGTCAAAATGTTGTGAAACCGAAAAGCTGACTCTTGGGGCGTGCCGTCGGGGTTCTCTAAGCGGCTGCCGGCGATTCCTGCTTCGGGATGAGTATCCATGAAATCGACGAGAGCTTTCAATGCGCCGGGACGAACTACAGTGTCTGGGTTGAGCAGCAGGAAGTAAGGGGGGGGATTGGCCGATTGCAGTACGGGACGGATCAAGGCATTGTTGCCGAAGGCGAAGCCGCCGTTGCGGTCTAGGGGCACGAAGGATGCCCATTCGCTCCAGCCTTCTGTGGCGATGGCTGCGGCAATTTCTGCGACTGAGGTATCGCCTGAAGCGTTGTCGGCAATTGCAACGCGGGTATTTGGGAGCGATCTAATTTCGTCTACTAGAGAGTGCAAGCAGTCGATTGTCAGGCGGGGCGTCCTGTAATTAACAATGACTACGAGTAAGGAGTACGGCTGACTAGACGCACTTGCATTCGACATAAGGGCAATACTCTTTATGAACTTTTTTAGCTCAGCTTGTGGTTTTTGACAAGTCTAGGGCGATCGCTATTTTTATCTCCGCCTCCTACTTTAGCACCAGTCAAGGGACGTGCAGTAGATTTTGCAGTGGGGCATCAAAATTTTCGGCACGGACTGGAACACCCTGCCACCAACCGAACCCTCAACAAGATACAAAAACTAAAATTGAAAGTTGCACTCCCTAAAATCACGAGCTAAATTCAAACTTTGGATGACTGCAACATCCTCAATAAAAGCTGCCACCGCGAACGGTGCATTTATTGGTGCGTCATGCTGTGAGCCTGCTGGAGAGATGCCTTGCCCATACTTTGAAGCTGAGGCAAGTTTTGCCCCGACCATTCGATCGAATCTGCTAAGGCTACAGGGTCGTTAGAATTACAGCACTTCCGGATGTTATGAGGTACAATAGAATTGACTAAAAATAATATACCAATGAAAGCATACTCAGTAGATTTGCGAGC
>NZ_JAUBQD010000027.1:0-89317 GCF_036701085.1 Microcoleus sp. Pol7_A1 | reverse complement strand
TGCTTACTTAAATGGCTTAATTGGTAAGCGAAGAAATGTTTGAGTATAAATACTCATCGCAAAAGTGACACGCTCCCGGAGGATGTTGTGAAAATGCTGGCTGCGACTGATGTTATCATTGGTTTTGTCGATGAGAGCGATCGACTAATTGGCATTAGCCGCGTCATTACCGATTTCGTATACAGAGCCATGATTTTTGATTTCATTATCAAGCCGACACACAGAAAGATGGGACTGGGTGCGAAGTTGATGGATGCAGTTTTAAATCATCCCGAACTGCAAGCTGTCGAGAGTTTTTCTCTTAGTTGTTTGCCGAACATGATGCCGTTTTACGAGCGTTGGGGTTTCACGGATGATCTGGGCGAACTTAAGTTTTTGCGGCGAACAACAGTCTGAACTCAGCTTGTTGAAAGCCCCAATTTTTCTCGAATGGTGTCTTCTTTGAAACCTACTAAAACAGCCGTTCCATCTTTAACGAAAAGAGGACGTTTAAGCAGCATCGCATCTTTAGCAAAAGCCTCCACCCACTGTTCGCTAGTCCAATTATTTTTGTCATCGCCCAAAGCGCGGTAAGATTGACCGGAAGTATTTCGCATAGGTTTAAAACCCAAAGCAGCTACCCAGCTTTTAATTGTTTCGCGAGTTGGCTGCTGTTCTTTTGTGTTAATGAACTCGTAATTAATGTCGCTATCTTTGAGCCACTGGAAAGCTTTTTTGCAGGTTCCGCAGTTCGGGATTCCGTAAACTTGAATTGACATAATAATGACTACTAACTAATGACTAATGACTACTGACTACTGACTAATCTAGCTTGTTGAACCCATTTTTGCACGCGATCGACTGAAGGAGTTAAGTCATTGCGCTGCATTGTCGCTACGTGCAGCCTTAAAATTTGTTGGTGCAATCTCTCCACGGGCATTTGAGCCAATTGAGCCGGAGAAGCCACTCCGGCGTGAAGTAACAGCCCGCAATACTGACACCCTACACTCGGAATTCGAGCCAAATTTGCCATCGCTACCCATTTATTAACATATTGAATGTTAATCTGTAATTGATGCGCTAGCAACACTTTCGCAGCCTGCGTTTTCGTCATGCGAATTAGTTGTTCGGTTGTGGTGATGCTGCACTCTTCCAGTTGAGACTGGTTTTCCTTGCTCAATCCCGGTAAGTGTGCGATCGGCCAGTCGCGTAGTTGCAAGGAAGTTTGAGGAGCTTTGTGAACAGTTTTCATGTTTTTTTCCGTACATTTTACTTATACTTTAAAGTCTAAAATATAAAACAGTCAATAGAGGCGATCGCTCATGTCACAAAATCAACAAACACCCGACGAACAAATTTTGCTGATTGCGGGTATTGCCACCGACGATGCTAATTGTCGGCGGAGTCGCACTTCCAGCCTTTTTGTCCTAGCAGTCTGACAGTGTTATTACTGAACAAAATTATGCCGACGATCGCGACAAATACGATCGCAAAGACCGCCAAACAGATGATAGCAAGGAAGAAGATAAAGATGAAACTTTTTCCAAAAATGACGGCAAACTTGGCAGTCAGGATTTTAGTGCATTAATGCCGAGAACAAAAAAACTCCCGGCTTACTGCAAACCAAACTCAAAATAATTGGTTTTTACCCATGAAAATTACAAAAAGTGATAAGTTTTTAGCAAATAGTTTACACCAACGGCGGCAAAAACTAGCCAGTTTAATTGATTTTCCTACAATTCTCTGGTCTGGTTGCAGCATTCCTCGCAATTATCCGGCACTTACTTATCCCTTTCGCGCCAGCAGTCACTTTCTATATTTTGCTGGTTTGCCCTTAGAAAATGCTGCCATTCGCTTAGAATCTGGCAAATTAGAACTGTTCTTAGATGACGCACCTGCTAGCAGCACTCTTTGGCACGGAGAAATGCCGAAAAGAGCAGAAATTGCTGAACTAATTGGGGCTGATGCTGCTTTTCCAATGGCCGAATTGAAAGCGCGTTCGACAAATGCAGCAACTATCGCCGTTCAGGATTCTTTGACTCAGTTGCAACAGTCTCAAATTCTCGATCGCCCTCTGGCACCGCCCAAATCCCCAACCGGAATCGACCTAGAATTAACTCAGGCGATCGTATCTCTGCGCCTGAGCCACGATGCAGCCAGTTTGGCAGAATTGCGTCAAGCTGCGGCTGTCACCGTAGAAGCTCACAAAGCGGGAATGGCGGCAACTGGAAATGTTCAAATTGAAGCAGGGGTGCGCGCTGCAATGGAAAGTGTCATCATCTCCAAAAATATGACCTATGCCTATCCCAGTATCGTTACTGTGCATGGGGAAGTCCTGCACAGCGAACATTATCACAATCCCCTACAAACAGGAGATTTGCTGTTAGCAGATGTCGGTGCGGAAACATCAATGGGATGGGCGGCTGATGTGACTCGCACTTGGCCCGTTTCTGGCAAGTTTTCTCCGACTCAAAAAGCGATATATGATGTGGTTTTGGCAGCGCACGATGCTTGTATCGATAAAATTAGTCCGGGCATGGAATATCAAGACATTCACCTGTTAGCTGGTCGAATTATGGCGGAAGGATTGGTTGATTTGGGCATTTTGCGGGGGAATGTTGAAGATTTGGTAGAAATGGACGCTCACGCGCTGTTTTTTGTCCACGGTATCGGACATTTAATCGGTTTAGATGTTCACGATATGGAAGATTTAGGAGATTTGGCTGGCTATGAAGAAGGAAGAACGAGAAGCAGTCGGTTTGGGTTGGGATTTTTGCGGCTGAATCGAGTTTTGCGTCCGGGAATGCTGGTATCGATCGAACCGGGATTTTATCAAGTTCCGGCAATTTTGAATGACTCTGAAAATCGTGCCAAATATAAAGATTTTGTTAAGTGGGAGAAGTTGGAAAAATTTGCAGATGTGCGGGGAATACGCATAGAAGATGATATACTTGTCAGCGAAGAGGGTAGAGAAGTATTGACAGGGAAATTGCCGACAAAAGCTCTGGAGATTGAGGAGTTAGTTGCGGTAAGTGCATAAGTATCGATTGAATTAGATCGATCGCCCTCAGTTCGATCGGGTATGAAAAAAGATAAATAAAGGTCACTAACCCCACCCTAAAGGGATGGGGCTTGTAAGGAAGCCAAGCCATAGGTGGAAAACAAGCGCAAGTAGGACTAGACAACGGTTGAGAAACCAATTTGAACTAACTGAAGGTGGCACTTCAAGGGACGTTACAGGCGCTTTTCCTAACCCGTAACCACTCCGTTAGTCAAAGTCGAAGGAAATTAAACAGTTAGGCTTACCGCTAAACCAACCCCATGCAATATGTTCCCGTAGTCGATCGAGATCGGCGTCCTTTAATGCCAACAACACCCGCAAGGGCAGAGCGTTGGATTAAATCTAAAAAAGCAACACCGTTTTTCCGTAAAGGGATATTTTGTGTTCGCTTAAACGTTGAACCTTCAAATCGTCATACTCAACCCGTAGCAGTTGGAATCGATCCGGGTTCTAAACGTGAGGGTTACACAGTCAAATCAAAAGCTCACACCTACTTAAATCAGCAATTTCATGCTGTTGATTGGGTCAAGGAGTCTGAAGAGACAAGTACAAATGCCAGACGTGCGAGGCGCTATCGTAAAACACCTTGCCGCAAACCCCGTCAAAACCGCAAGCGGGGCGGGATTCCTCCCAGCACTAAAGCTCGCTGGCAGTTCAAAATCCGAGTAGTTAAAGTCTTTGATGGCTTATTTCCTATCTCAAACATTGGAATTGAGGATATAAAAGCAGTAGCCAAAAAAGGTTGTCGTAAATGGAACAAGTCATTTTCGACCTTAGAAGTCGGCAAAAATTGGTGTTATTCCCAATTAGAAATAATTGCACCCGTCACCAAGTTTGATAGCTATACCGACACTTACTTAACTCGTCAAGAATGGGGTTTAAAAAAATCCAAAGCAAAGTTGTCTAATGGTTTTGACGCCCATTGTGTCGATTCCTGGGTACTAGCTTACTTGTTGGTAGGTGGTCATACATCACCAGAAAACACATTGGTAATGGAATGTAAGCCCATCCGCATTTATCGCAGGCAATTACACGTCTTCAATCCTGGGAAAAACCGATATCGCCGTCCTTATGGTGGCTCCATGTCACAAGGATTAAAGCGTGGGGGAATTGTCAAGCATCCGAAATACGGCAAGTGTTATGTAGGTGGCGAAGATATTCAGAAATCTCGCATTAGCCTGCACAACCTTGATACAGGAAAACGCCTGTGCCAAAACGCAAAGCCCACGGATTGTAAGTTTTTGGCTTACAACTCTTGGCGAACCGTAAAGCCGTCCTAAAAGGACGGGGTTTCCAACCCATTTTTTTGATGAATAAAGCTTCTTGGCAAATAGGTCTTTTGATGCTTGTTGAAAAACTTGCCGCGCAAGTCCAAAAATTCGCAGCACAGAGACTTGCGCGCATTTTTCAGAAACGTGTATCATCGCCACCGCCGATGCAAGCTGCACCTTTGCCCAGCAACGAAGAAGAGAGGCTAGAAGCACTTTACCGCTACCACATTCTCGATACAGATGCCGAAGCAGCTTTTGATGACCTAACAGCTTTAGCCTCCTATATTTGCGGCACTCCTATTGCTTTAGTCAGCTTAATAGATTCTAACCGACAGTGGTTTAAATCAAAAGTCGGTCTGGAAGCGCCAGAAACTCCGAGAGAGTTAGCTTTTTGCGCCCACGCTATTTTAAATCCCAACGAATTGCTAGTTGTACCGAATGCTCTAGAAGACGATCGCTTTGCCGGCAATCCGCTAGTAACTTCCGATCCAAATATTCGATTTTATGCTGGAGCCCCGCTTGTAACTGCTGACGGTTTCCCGCTCGGCACTTTGTGCGCGATAGATACAGTTCCTCGAAAACTAACTCCAGAACAGCTAGAAGCGCTGCGGACTTTAGGGCGGCAAGTTATTACCCAAATGGAGTTGCGAATTAATCTGACTAAATTAAAGCGCGCACAGGTTCGGCAGAAACAAGTTGAAGAAAAACTCCGTTCAAGTGACGAGCAAATTGTCAATTTTTTGGAAGGGATGAGCGATGCTTTTTTTGCTTTCGACCTCCAATGGCGATTTACTTACGTCAATTACAAAGCAGCGCAATTTCTACAGCGATCGCCGGAAGAACTTTATGGTAAAAATTTTTGGGAAGAGTTTCCAGAATTAGTGAATTCGGATGTTTATGAAGAGTATCATGGAGCTGTAGCAAAACAAGTTGGAGTGGCTTTTGAACAATATTATCGTCCCTTAAAAGTATGGGTGGAAGTCCGGGCTTTTCCTTCTCATGACGGCATTTCAGTGTTTTTTCACGACATAACCAAGCGCAAGCGGATGGAATCAGCACTCAGGAAAGAACAGAAAAAAACTGAAAGTTTACTGCTAAATATTTTGCCAGAACCGATCGCCGACAGGTTGAAGTACCAACCGGGGTTGATTGCAGATAAGTTTGAAAAAGCAACAATTCTTTTTGCTGACTTGGTGAATTTTACCCAAATTTCTACCACCATGTCCGCAACTAAATTAGTGTACTTGCTGAATGAAATTTTCTCAGCTTTTGACCAACTGAGTGAGAAGCACGGCTTAGAAAAAATTAAGACGATCGGGGACGCTTACATGGTAGCAGGCGGTATTCCCATTGAACGCCCAGACCACGCAGAGGCGATCGCCGAAATGGCGCTGGATATGCTAGCGGCAATTAAGGAGTTAAATGTGAAGCTAGACGCGCAATTTGACCTCCGCATCGGGATTAATAGCGGCCCGGTGGTAGCGGGCGTAATCGGCACTAAAAAATTCATTTACGATTTGTGGGGAAATGCCGTGAATACAGCCAGCCGCATGGAATCTCACGGCATAACAGGTCGCATTCAAGTCAGCCACTATACTTATGAGTTGCTCCAGGATAAATATGAATTTGAAGATCGCGGCGAGATCGAGATTAAAGGTAAAGGGGAAATGCGGACTTATTTGCTGACGGGCCGAAAAACAGCAAGCGATCTCAAAATTTGAGAGTAAATAGGGAGCATCCCGATTTTATAAAAAGCGTTTTTTTAGGAGTGTTCGCCTATAGATATCGAAGCGAGATACAGCCATTGTAGGGACACGGCAATGCCGTGTCCCTACGGGGAACGAAAAAGTGGCTGCGATCGCAAGGCAAGCAAAACCGCCACCGCAGATCAACCAAATAAGATTATGCTATAGACAGAGATATCCGAGCAATCCTAGGCGCGGTACTCGACGTTATAAAAATACTAAGTTGAAGTCGTCGGAGCCTTTAATAATGGTTCAATTTCATATTCAAACCGATAGCGATATTCCAGCATCCACCCAACTATTCAATCAAATCAGGTTTGCGATCGCCTCGCGACAATTTCCGCCCGGACACCGCTTGCCCAGCACCAGACAGCTAGCCATGCAGACGGGTTTGCACCGCAACACCATTAGCAAAGTATACCGCCAGCTCGAAAATACCGGACTCGTAGAAGCCCAAGCAGGATCGGGCATTTACGTCCGCGCTCAAGGCAACGAAGTTGTAGGCAACAAACTCAAATCTCCGATCCTCGAAGAATATCCCCTTGCCAACAAAATAGTGCAAGGAAGTATCGATCAACTGCTGGAACAGGGCTGTACGCTCAACCAAGCGAGGGAATTATTTTTGGCCGAAATTGACTGGCGGCTCAGGTGCAGCGCCCGAGTGCTCGTCACAGCCCCCACAGAAGACATCGGCGTGGGCGAGCTGATGGCGAAAGAACTCGAACAAGCTCTGCGCATTCCCATACAGTTAGTGCCGATGGAACAGCTAGGTACTTTTTTGGATCAAATCTCTTCGGGAACTGTGATCACGAGTCGATATTTTATCGGAGAAGCAGAATCGATTTCGGCACCGCGTTCGGTGCGAGTTATTCCCGTAGACATCTACGACTACAGCCAGGAAATCCAGCTAGTCGGGGGTTTGCCGAAAGACAGTTATTTAGGGCTCGTCAGCCTGAGTCCGGGAATGCTGCGATCGACCGAAGTCATCATCCACAGCATCCGGGGAGAGGATTTACTGGTGATGACGGCCTTGGTGTCAGACGAGTACAAGATTAACTCGATCGTGCGATCGGCCAGAACAATTTTTTGCGACCAACCGAGTTTTGCTACAGTAAAAGCTGCCATCAATGCGGCTAGAGAAGATATTATTCGTCCCCCGCAACTGATATGCTCCGAAAATTACATCGGCTCTAAGTCCATTAATTTGCTCAAGCGCGAGTTGGGCTTGGGATGATACGATTTTCGATTTTCGATTTTCGATTTTCGATTAAAAAATTGGGAATGACTGCATAATGGTTGGGATATTCTTTAGAGTTGCATCCTTTTGGGAACTGGTATAATTCCCAATTCCTAATGGGCGTAAGCTGCCCACGGCGCACCCTAAATAATTAGGTTATTCGTCCAGGACTGAACTTGTAACTTTCAACTTCCAGTACCCGATACCGGATACCCAATTCCCAATTACCGATTACCAATTACCAATTACCAATTATCCATGACAATTGAAATCCAACCTTCAATTAATGTTAAAACCGCGATCGAAAGCCGACGGGCCGCGCGCAGTTTCAAACCCGATCCGATTCCCCCAGCAATATTGGCAGAGATTTTGCGGTTGGGAGTGCGATCGCCGTCTGGTTACAACTTGCAGCCTTGGCGGTTTATTGTACTTCAAGACCCAGCCAGCAAAGAAAAATTAAAAGCTTGCGCTTTCGATCAGCGCCAAGTGGTAGAAGCCCCAGTAGTATTAATCTGTTGTGGCGATCGGCGCGCCGGTGAACCCGAAAACACCGAAGCCGTCATCGAATTGGGCAAAGCCGCAGGCGCAATGAATGACAATTTAGCCGGTTATATGCGACAAGCAATCCCGCAATTGTTCGAGAACCGTCCCTGCTTCGAGTCCCTAGAAACTTGGACAAACAGGCATACAATGCTCGCAGTAGCTCACTTAATGATTGCAGCTAAAAGCTTTGGGGTAGATAGTTGTCCGATGGAAGGTTTTGTCGGCGCTAAGGTGAAAGAAGCCTTTCAAATCCCCGAAGAAGTAGATGTTTGCTGTTTGCTGCCGCTTGGTTATGCAGCAGAACCTTTGAAACAATACGGCGGGCGTTTTGAGGTGACTCAAGTTTATTACAGTGAAAGTTATGGAGAGACTTTGCAAGTTTAGATTTGAGAGTTAAGATTTTGTTGCAACTTGAATTTTAAGAGTTAAGATTTGGGATGAATCGGTGTCAAAATTCAAACAAATCAAAAATCCCGACAGTTCTGCAATCTCAAATCTAAAATTCAAAATCTAAAATCGAAAGTGGTGATATCAGACAGAGGAAAAATATGACAGTAGCAGCGCGACAAACCAACGCCCAAATTCTCGAAGTAAAGTTGCAGCAGCACTTGCAAGCAGCCGGATTTAAAAATTTACCGCTTTATATTAGTTGCGATTTTCGAGATGACTCTTTAACGGTTGTGGGAGAACACCCGCGCAGTTTAGTTCTCAAAGCAAAACCGACTTTTGCGGTGCTAGAAGCCGCAATTATCGAAATTGAACCGGAATCTATTCAACAGATTGGGCTTTGCCTAAAAATTACCGGGCAAAAACAGCCTTATGCTTTCCATTCTTTTACCATGCACCAGCCTGTTTTGTCTAGACCCAAAACAGTACAGTTGTTCAAAAAAACAGAGAATATCCCCGCAGCAGAAACCGGGATAGTATTAACAGAAAATGCGGCCCAGACGGCGGATGTAGAGGAAGAGATACCGTTAGAAACGGATGGGAAAGATGCGTGGGATGATGAATATTTCCCCAATTTGTCTGAGAGTTCCAGCAATTCCGATCCGATCGCCTTTAAGGTAGCTGCAATACCGACAGATATTGCAGAAAATCCCTTCAATCCGCTGGATATGGAAGCGGTAACAGTTGACCAAAAACCCAAGCATTCACCGTTTGCGATGCTGGCTGCTGCAGGAATGGTCAGCATGGCGGCGCTAATTTTGGCAGGCGGTTATTATATGCTGAGCCGCCCCTGCGTCATCGGAGAATGTACTGCATTAGCTAATGCCAAGCAGTTGAGCGAGAATTCGACGAAGACGCTGAAAACGTCAAAAGTTGCCAACAGTCCCCAAGAAGCGCAGCGACAGTTAAAACAGGCGATCGCCCTTTTAGAACCGATTCCCTCATGGTCAATTCATCGCGGTGAAGCTCAAAGCGCCCTGGAAAACTACCGGAAGCAAAATCAGAATTTAAACTCTGCGATCGATGCAGCGCGCCTCGCACAGTCGGCAGCCCAGAAAACCCAAAATCCGCCTTATTCGGCCGAGAACGGGCAGGAAGCGCAAGCTCTGTGGCAAAGTGCGATCGCCGAACTCGGAGAAATCCCCACAGACAGCCCAGTTTATCCATTTGCTCAGAGAAAGTCAAAAGAATACCGGAAGAATGTAGCAACAGGAAATCGGCAGTTAAGCACAGAGAAACAAGCCGAAAAAACGCTGCTCGCCGCCAAAAATACAGCCCAAATAGCAGAAGCTCGCGAAGCCGTAGCTCAGACAGCCGAGACTTGGACTCAAGTGCAATCAGGTTGGGAAGAATCCCTCGACATCCTATCAGAAATTCCCACGAGCACGACATCTTACCAACAAGCTAAACTGCTAGTTCCCAAATACGAAACCAAACTTTCAGAAGCTCGCGAGCGCAAAAATGTCGAAGGAATTTCGGAAAATGCGTATACTCAAGCTGTGACTTTAGCAGCGGAAGCTCGAATTTTTGAGGGCAAAAACGCCTGGTTTAAAGCATCAGAATACTGGCGGAGAGCTTTGAGTTACGCGGAGCAAGTGCCGGCGGCAACTTCATTTTCCGAGAAAGCCCAACCGCTGCTCGCTTCCTACAAAACTTCCTTGCAGCAAGCAGAAGTAAGGTTGCAGGAAGAAAGAAACCTGCAAAAAGCCCGCACGGATTTAGATAGAACTTGTAAAGGCAACCCCAAGATTTGCGATTATACTGTTAGCAAAGGTTTGATTGCCGTGCAGATGACTCCTAATTACGTGCAAAAACTGCAACAAACTTTCATCCAAGCGGAAAACAACAACGCTACCAAGACTCGCCAAGCTGTAGAAAAGCACGTTCAAACATTGCAAAAAGCCTTGGAGGCGATCGCCGAAAACGCCAAAATCCCAATGCAGGTGTACGATGGCGAAGGCAAGCGGATTGCGAGTCACGAACCGAAGTAGTTGTAGTTGTAGGGTGCGTGAGGGCGAAAAATTTGTCAGTCAGAATGATCGCAATATTTACACTCACGCATCACCAGCAATTTCACCCGCAGTCAATCCAGCTTGAAAAACTTGTTGCGCCGTTAGTTTCAACTCTGGAAAAGTTGGCGACTCAATACTATCATTTCCCCGAAACAAACTCACCTCATACTCGCCGTCAACCAACTGATAAACCGATATCGTTGGTTGTTTGGGATTGCCAATAAACCTGCGGCCACCCAACCCGAGATAATCCACAATCCAGTATTCAGGAATCCCGATTAGTTCGTATTCGCCTACTTTTTTGATGTAGTCATCTTGCCAATTCGTGCTAACTACTTCAACAACGAGCGGAATTGATGCGCCTTGAGTCACAGTTGAGAACTTTTGCCACAGAGGTTCTGATGCTAAATTTGGGCGGTTTAATATCAAAATATCTGGAGAATAAGCAGAGAGGTTTTCGATCTTTTTAACTAAGGCTTGTTTGGGGAAAATGTACGGAAGTTTTCGCCTTCTGGACTCAGCGTTTAACTCTGAACCTAAAAAACTGATAACTTCTTCATGCTCTCCTAATGGCTGTGACATTTCAACAATCTCTCCATTGTGCAGTTCATAACGTGCATTTTCGGGCTTCCATTCCGCAAATTCTTCAAAAGTTAGCGGTTTAGTTGCTATTTGAATCATGTCTATTCTCCTTAGTGATGACTGGGGCGGGCTATTCTGCTCACCCCACAAGATAACTCACTCTGTGTGGAACAGGCCGGAAAGCCTGTTCAATAAAATAAGACTAAATGCAAGTTCCTACTTACATTATATTATCAAGGCCCAATGCCCAATTATCAATGCCCAATTCCCAATGCCCAATGCCCAATTCCCAATTCCCAATTACCATTTTATCAATTGTGCATCTTGATTAAAAAACTTCCGGGACAATCCCTCAGTCAACAGCAGAGTTGCGATTATAGTTGCCAGCGCTAACACAAACATAATCAAAATCTGGTAAGATGCTGCATCGAGAGGACTGACACCGCTCAGCATTTGACCTGTCATCATCCCGGGTAAAGTTACGATTCCTACCACCGTCATTGTATTTAATGTCGGGATTAATCCAGCTTTGATGGCATCTTTGCGGTACTGCTTTACTGCTTGCTGCGGCGTCGAACCTAAACTTAAATGGGTTTCTATTTCTAACTGGCTGCTATTAACTGTACTCAGAAGTCTTTCACCGGCGATCGCCCCGGAGTTCATGGCATTGCCCAAAATCATACCCGCTAAAGGAATCAGGTATTGCGGTTCGTACCAAGGGTCAGGTTGCAAAATTAGCAAGTTTGTATAGGCGAGAGTCAAGGCCGTACTGATAAAAATTGAACCCCAAACTAAGGGCAGTAAGTTCTTGATTTTTTTGCTGATGCGGTTGCTGGCAACCATGCTAGCTGTTGTCAGCATGATTGCTAAAACTGCTAAAACTAGCCAAGGATTTTTCCCCTCGGGGTCAAATACGACTGCGAGCACGTATCCGACTAAGATTAGCTGGATCAGGGTACGCCCCGCGGCGATCGCGATCGCCCCCTCCAATCCCAATCCTTGCCACGCCGAAAGCCCGATCGCGATCGCCACCATCCCCAAAGCCCAACCCAAATCTGTAAAATCTAGCTCAATTAACACCGGAGAACCCTTTCGATAATGTGATTGTTTGCCTGTCCAAATATAAGATATTGCAATAAAGGTTTCTGAGAAACAGTTTTGCTGCAAGAATTTGCTTTGATAATGGTTGAAATTTGTGGTGTGAAGAGTGAATAATGTTCCCCCCCTCGACTTAACCCGCCAATACGCGCAGATTGGCGACGAGATAAGCGCTGCAGTGCAAAAAGTGCTTGCCTCTGGCGGCTACGTAGGCGGCCCGGTCGTAAAGAGTTTTGAACGAGAGTTCGCCGACTACATCGGCGTTTCCGAGTGCGTTGGCTGCAACTCCGGCACTGATGCGCTGATTTTGGCCTTGCGAGCCCTCAAAATTGGCCCCGGCGATGAAGTGATTACCACTCCTTTTACCTTTTTTGCTTCGGCTGAGGTAATTAGCGCCGTCGGTGCGACTCCAGTATTTGTCGATATTGACAGCGAGACTTTTAATCTGGATGTCGAACTCCTCGAAGCGGCAATTACCGACAAAACTAAGGCAATTATGCCAGTGCACATCTTCGGCCAACCGGTAGACATGACTCGGCTGATGGAAATTGCGACTCGGCACAATTTAGCCGTAATTGAAGATTGCGCCCAATCTGTCGGGGCCGAGTGGCAGTCTCGAAAAGTCGGCAGCATCGGCCATGTCGGCTGCTTCAGTTTTTACCCGACCAAAAATTTAGGCGCTTGCGGTGACGGTGGCGCGGTGACGACAAACGATCCTGCCCTGGCAGCTTCGATGCGAGTGCTCAAAGAACACGGACAGTCTTCTAGATATTTCTATGAAGAAATCGGGTACAACAGCCGTTTAGATGCCCTGCAAGCGGTGATTCTCAGCATTAAATTGCGGTATCTCGACAGTTGGAACGCTCAGCGGCAGGAGAAAGCGACACTTTACAGCGAATTTCTCTCCCGCGTGCCCGGAGTTGCCGTCCCCAAAGAATTGCCGGAAGCAAAAGGAGTTTGGAATCAATACACGATCCGGCTGACAAGTCCAGAAGACGCGCAAAATCCCTCTGGCAATTTCCGGGACTTGGTGCGGGTTCAGTTGCAAGAATCCGGCATCGGTTCGATGGTTTACTATCCGTTACCTTTGCACCTGCAACCTGTTTACAAATCTTTGGGCTATCTCCCCGGTCAGTTGCCACAGGCCGAGCAAGTTTGTCGCGAGGTCTTGTCTTTGCCGATGTTTCCCGAACTGTCGAGGGATCAACAAGAGCGGACGATTTATGGGCTGAAAGATTGCTTGGCAAAGGCCGATCGCATCCGGTAGCTTTGGCGCGATGGCAGAAGCGAGGGAAATGCAGGAGGAGAAAAGAATTGCAGGGTTGCAGTGCTGTGAGAATGTGCAGCGGTCAGTCGATTTTAGATTTTAGATTTGAGATTTTAGATTTACTCCACAGATAAATCTGGGAGCTTGAACTAGGGTCTAAAATTTTTATCTTTCCACGACTTAAGTCGGGGCTGGTATCCGTTTTTGGGCTGGTTCAGAGAGAGCCGTTAAGTATTTTGACCGATCACTTGTACTTTTATGTACTATATTTAATGAAAAGAAACAAATTTAGGCTAGCAATCCGCCTTGAACGGGTGCATTTTCCGCTCGCCTAAAAATTGGAATGCGATCGGTCAATGATGAAGAAGGAAGAAGGAAGAAGGAAGAAGGAAGAAGGAAGAGGAAGAAGGAAGAGGGAAGAATAAAGAATGTTTGAACTTTCGACTTCCCATCCCCGATGCCCGATGCCCGATGCCCGATGCCCGATGCCCGATGCCCAATTCTCAATTTAACCTGTAATTTTCAGAAGATAAGAGGAAAATAAACGAGTGCCTCAGTATCAATTCACTCAGGCTAGACGCTACGATCCACAAGCGATCGCTCATTATTACCGCAACCGTCCTTGGAAAGCAATTTGGCGAGCAATTACCGTTATTTGGTCTTTTGCAGGCTTTGTTCTGGGGATGCTGTGGGACAGTTGGCAGCACGAAGTCGCAGCACACCAGCCGGAACGGGCCGCCCACCTGCGACAAATACTCACTCGCTTGGGCCCCACTTTCATTAAAGTCGGTCAAGCCCTTTCTACCAGACCGGATTTGATCCGCAAAGACTTTCTCGAAGAATTGATCAAACTTCAGGATCAATTGCCGCCGTTTGACTCGGTGCGCGCTTTCGAGATTATTGAAGCGCAACTCGATCGCAAAATTAGCGAAACCTATAGCGAAATCTCCCCCGAACCTGTCGCAGCGGCAAGTCTCGGTCAAGTCTACCGAGCTCGCCTCCTCACCGGAGAAGCAGTAGCAGTCAAGGTTCAGCGACCGAATTTGCTTCCTGTCTTGAGCCTCGATCTTTATTTAATGCGCTGGGCGGCTGGATGGCTGGGCCCATTGTTGCCGCTGAATCTCGGTCACGACCTTTGTTTAATAGTTGATGAATTCGGTATCAAATTGTTCGAGGAAATTGATTATATCAATGAAGGACGGAACGCCGAGAAATTTGCTACAAATTTTGCCGACGACCCGACCGTAAAAGTTCCGAGTATTTACTGGCGTTATACATCAAATTGCGTTCTGACTCTCGAATGGATTGAGGGCATCAAGCTGACAGATATAGAACGTGTTAAAGCCGCAGGTTTGGATACCGATAGTTTAATTGAAGTCGGAGTCCGCAGCGGTTTGCGGCAGTTGCTGGAACACGGATTTTTTCACGCTGACCCCCATCCGGGAAATCTGTTTGCCTTAGCGGACGGCCGCATGGCTTACATTGATTTTGGGATGATGGATCAGATGGAAGAAACAACTAAAGAAACTTTGGTTGATTCTGTCGTTCATTTGATCAACAAAGATTATTTAGAGTTAGCCAAGGATTTTGTCAAACTTGGCTTTTTGACTCCAGATACAGATATTATGCCGATCGTCCCGGCATTGGAATCTGTACTCGGTGATATCGTCGGCGAAAAGGTGTCAGATTTTAACTTCAAAACGATTACAGACCAGTTTTCGGAGTTGATGTACGATTATCCTTTCCGAGTGCCGGCGAAATTTGCCTTAATTATTCGCTCTCTGGTGACAGAAGAAGGTTTGGCCCTGACGCTGAATCCCGATTTCAAGATAGTCGAGGTGGCGTATCCTTATGTAGCGCGGCGTTTGTTGAACGGAGAATCTCCGGCACTGCGGCGGCGTCTGATTGAGGTATTATTCAAAGATGGCAAATTCCAGTGGAACAGGTTAGAGGACATGATCGCGATCGCCCGATCCGATCGCAGTTTCGACTTGCTCCCCACCGCCCAACTAGGCTTGCAATATTTGCTGTCAGATGAAGGGTCGTTTTTGAGACGCCAATTGATATTGGCTTTGATAGAGGACGATCGACTCCACACCGAAGAAGTTCGCCGCCTGTGGAACTTAGTCAAGGAAGACTTGCAACCAGGTCGCCTGTTTAACGTTGCTCTAGGGGCTTTGGCGGATTTTTCCACAACAGGAGCAGCGGCGCTAACTCGATTTTAATTAGAAGGAAGAAGGAAGAGGGAAGAAGGAAGAAGGAAGAGGGAAAAAGAAATAAAAATAATTCTACTTTTGCCAATTCCCAATTCCAAATTCTCAATTCCCCACTCCTAATTCCCAATTTCCAATTACCCAAATTAAGGAATTATTCGTGTATTATTTTCCAGAACCTCCCTATTTTTTAATGTCGGCTGGATTACTAGCAGGTATGGCTTCCGGCCTAGCATTTGAAGCAACTCTCAAACAAGCCGTACAACTGTGGTCTAAAAATCGTTCTACTCGCACTTTGGCTGACCTGCAAGGGCTGCAATTGCTGATACCTTTTCTGGGAATGGCTGGCGGAATTTGTGTATTTTTAGCTTCGGGGATGGAGATTTTTGCCTTCCCAAAACTACTTTGTTATGCGCTAGCTTTGCCACTGACGGTACTGACTGCCTGGCTAGTTTGGACTCAGCTAGGCAAGCTTTTGATCGAGCTAGAACGGGGAGGTTCCCAAGCGCTGGATTTAGATTCTTTTGAACAATGAAAGTTAACTATCAACTTCTTTTGTGAAAAGCAAAGGGGTTGATAGTTATTTAGGATTATCCTAATTAGAGGCTTTAGGAACCGCCGAGAACGCAGATGAAGAGAAAGAAGAGGATGACAACTTAGGCAGCAATTTGTGTAAAATTTTAAAGATTTAAAATCTAAAATCTAAAATCTAAAATCTAAAATCGAATGAGTATTTTAATTGTTACGGGTGCGGCGGGATTTATTGGGTCTAACTTAGTAGAAACTCTTTTAAATCGAGGAGAGACGGTGATCGGTGTTGATGAGTTCAACGATTATTACGATCCGGCCCTCAAGCGCAAGAATATTGCACGATTTGAAAAGTATCCGGGTTTTGAATTGGTGGAAGGCGATATTTTGTCTCTCAATTGGCGAGGTCTTTTATCTGATGTTAAGGTAATATTTCATCAGGCGGCGCAAGCAGGAGTTCGTGCTAGCTGGGGCGACGGTTTTCGCAGCTATACCGAACGCAATATTAACAGCACTCAAGTATTGTTAGAAGCGGCCAAAGATGCGCCAAAATTGCAAAAGTTTGTGTATGCTTCTTCTTCTTCAATTTACGGCAATGCTGAATCTTTTCCCACGAATGAAAACGCTTGTCCGCAGCCAGTTTCTCCCTACGGAATTACGAAATTAGCCGGTGAACGTTTGTGCGGGCTTTATTACAAAAATTTTGGCCTTCCGACTACTTCGCTGCGCTATTTTACTGTTTACGGGCCGAGACAGCGCCCCGATATGGCTTTTCACAAGTTTTTTAAGTCGATTTTGTTTGACGAGGCGATTTCAATTTTCGGGGACGGATTGCAAACGCGGGATTTTACGTTTATCAGCGATTGCGTTGCTGCGAATTTAGCGGCGGCTGAGGTTCCGGAAGCTGCGGGGGAAGTTTTTAATATTGGTGGGGGAAGCCGGGTAGTTTTGAGAGAAGTTATTGATACAATAGAGAGAATTGTCGATCGACCAATTCGGATCGATTTTACCGAAGCTGCGAGGGGAGACGCGCGGCACACTAGCGCGGATGTGTCTAAAGCCAATAAAATCTTAGGCTATCAGCCGCAGGTTGCTTTAGAAGAAGGTTTAAGGCGCGAATGGGAGTGGATTCAGTCTTTGTACAGTTAGATTACAGTTAGATGCTATAGCAATCCTAAATCATTTGTGAATTTCTTACTCCCTCCCCTTACCAAGGGGAGGGTTGGGGTGGGGTAAAAACTTTACGACTCATTTAGGATTGCTATATCTCTCCCAGAAATTCCGCCACTTAAATTGAACATTGTTAACTTTTTGAATTCCCCAACTTTTGAGATTTCTCTGCAAGCGAACCAACAAATTTGGAGGCGCGAGTTTTGGCTGTGTTTCCGGCGAATTCAAATAACGGTAGTGCAGAAATACCTCTCGATACGGAATCTCAACATCTTCGCCAGCACACAATCGAGTAAACTTTGCAGCCGAAATACTCATGTAGTGCAAGTAAGTCAGCCGCCGTCCTTTATCATATAAAACATCATCTATCACATCAAATTGAGAAGACCAATGATTTCCCGTTACCTCTTCGGGTTGAGCATATGCAAAGTTGTAAAAAGAGATTTTGCTGCGGGCGACTAAATAGTTAAGTAAAGATTGGTCAGCGCCCCGTAAAGACATAATTTCCGCTTCTCCTGATGTTAATTTTTCTAAAAGCTGATAGCAATTATTTCGATTTAAAACCCCGGGTTTTGACGCAAACCAACCCGCACAAAAAGTATGAGATTGCAGTGCGTCCCAATTTAAAATTTGAGGTAATTTTGGGGAGGACAAATCAAATATATAATTGAGATCTGATTTGTATTGAAAATCGTTTGCTACCCAATCAAAATCATCAAGCTTTTGATAAATGTAGTCTAGAGAACCCATTAACAGAGTGTCTGCGTCAAAATAGATAAATTTATCAAAAGGGCCGTCGAAACAACATAATTTTCGGTGCATTTCCAAACATTGAACAGGTTTCAAACCTTTAGATTGCCAAGTTTTTTGAGCTTTTGCATGAGTTTTCCAAACTTGAGTTGCAAAGTCTTCCCAGAAAATGATTGAATCGCTATTTTTAAACAGGGTGACATTGTGTAGGCGGGAAATGTGCGATCGCACTTTTTTCAAGTTATCATCATAGGGAATGATGCAAACTTGAATATCTTTGGCCCCATTGACTTCGAGACTGTTCAATAACGCGACTAAGTGGTCAAAAACAACATCGTTTGCTAGAACATAAATGCCATCAGTCATCGGATTTTAGTTAATAAGTAACCCAGCGCATATATATTTCTTGTGGTGCGGGCAAGATGCCCACACCACAACAAATAAAATTTATTGATTGTGGAACAGGCATCTTGCCTGTTTTCCAAAGCTTGTTGATAATGATAGAACATATGATTTTATCCTCACCTACTGAAAGCCCGAAATATTTTTTGCACTAAATTTGGTTGTTCCTCATTGAGATAACGATAATATTTCCAAAGTTTCCAATAAGGACTACCAGATTTAATCGGTATCCCAGCCCAGTGAATATATTTTAACCTTTTGCCTCGGTCATAAAGAACATAATCTATTTCTTGAAAATGCTTGGAACCCGCCCAGCTTCCGGGTTCTGTTGCTGAAATTTTAACAAGGTTGCAGCGTTTGGGAATCAGCTTGAGAATGATATAATTTAGTATAGGTTGGTCTGTGACATTTTGAGTAAAGTCAAAATATTCTCGATGCTGCGAACATTCTCGCAAAATTCCATACATTTGCGATTCTGTAATAGTTCCTTTTCTGGAAGCCCAAAAACCGCTGTTGAATACATCTTGAAGCTGGGAGTCTGTAAAAATATTTTGTTCTTTTACAAGTGGTGAAAATACATTTCGCAGTTTTTCGCTGAGGTGGTGGTAGTCGCAGCAAAAAAAGTCTACTTCTGATAGTTTGTTAAGGTTGGCTGCGATGTCTTCAAAGACGATGATATCGGTATCGATGTACAGAAATTCATCAAGCGGGCCAAACCAGGCGGCGAGTTTTCGCATTTTATTAGGCAGTGCTAAAAAGTTGCGATCGAACATTTGGCCAATTTCTTTGGTAAACTGTTCCACAAACTGCAGATTTGGGAACAATCGCACCCCGTGGAGACTGCTGAGTGCGGCTGCGACTTGCTGATAATTGTCGTCGAAGGGAATCATAAAAATTGGTACTTGACAATTGTACAGACGTATGCTGTTTAAAAGGGCGATCGCACTTTCGATCACTTTATCATTCGCAACAATATAAATACCGCCATTCATACATTTATCCTCAACCTTCTCAACACTCTTTGTAGCAAATTCGACGCAGAAACATCAGTATAAGACTTTGGCGCTTGGGCAAAAATCGGACGCTTGGACGGTTCGCGGAGATAGCGGTAATGCAGGAACAAATCGCGATAGGGAAAGTCAATATTTTCACCCGCACAAACTCTCTTAATTACATCAGGCTGCACACCAATATAATGAATATAAGTAAGTCGGTTTCCCTTGTCGTACAAAATCCGATCTTGCTCTTCAAAATGTTTAGAAGTCACGCTGCACCCGGTTTTTTCGCCATCCGGGAGGCTATAAGCAAAATTATAGCTATTCATCCCCGTTTTCATCACCATATAATTGAGCAACGGCTGTTCTCCCGCACCTTCATAGAGAATTTCCGCCTCGCCCGATTGCAGTTGAGCTAACAGCCATTCCCTAGTATTTTGCTCAAACAATCCTTGCTTGCTGGCGTAAAATCCAGAACAAAATATTTCCGAGTCGATCCGATTTTGCTCAAAAACTTCGAGGAGTTTTGGTGAGTGAATATTGTATACTTTAGTGGGGTCGCGAAATTGAAAATCATAAACCACAAAATCCGATTCTTCTAACTTCTGAAAAACCGCATCAAGGGAATTCATCACCAAAGTATCGGCATCCATATAGATAAACTTTTCAAACGGGCCGTCAAAAGCGCAAAAGCGCCGATGTGCGCCGTAAAGCCGAAATTTTTTGCGGTTCAAACGCTCGGGTGCGGCTGCTTGCATGAATTTATCCCATCGCTGAATTGAGGCGCTATCTTCATAAATAAAGACGTTGGGACGGTTAACAATTTCAGTTTTAATTTGCTCTATTTGGTCGTCGAAAGGATAAATACAGACAGGAGTATGGGAGCCTAAGATAACTTCAATACTGTTGAGCAAGGCAATTAGTTGGTCGTAAACTGTATCGTTGGCAAGCGTGCAAATTCCATTCATATATATAGTCTCGCGAAGGCGGACTTTGTTTGACAAGAAGCGGTTTCAACCGCCGAATCATTTAGTAAAATGGTAGAGGAGGGCGATAGGGGAAGACTAAGACGAGGAAGAAAGCGACGCAACCGCTACACGAAAACTATTGCCGCTCGACCTGTTGCTCGCGGGGGAAGCGCCACGAGTGGCACAACGGCAACCGATACACTCACTGGCCCAGCAACCGCCACGGAGCACGCGGTAATCCTCTTTGCCAGTTTCCCAGGAACTTCCGTCAGTTGGTGCGCCGTTATAGTTTTGGTTCCACCTATCGCTGCACCACTCTGAAACATTGCCGTGCATATCGCACAGTCCAAAAGCGTTGGGGGGAAAAATCCCTAGATCGGTTGTTTCTTCGCGATAAAGTCCTCCGGCGGTGTATCCACAGGGGTCACTTGCGTCATAGTTGACTATTTCCGTGGTAATGTATTCCCCAAAATGAAATGCGGTTGTTGTATCGGCACGACAGGCGTATTCCCATTCTGCTTCACTCAGAAGGCGATATTTTTTCCCGGTCTTTTGCCAGAGTTGGGAACAGAATTCCACGGCATCATCCCACGATACATTTTCTACAGGACGTTTTTCACCTTTGAACTTCGAGGGGTTGTTTCCCATCACGGCTTGCCACTGTGCTTGGGTGATGGGATATTTGCCTGCAAAAAAAGCCGGTACCGTGACTGGATGCTGTGGACTTTCGCAATCATATCGTCCTGTTTCGTTGCTGGGGGAACCCATCATAAATGTGCCACCGCGAATGCGAACCATTTCCAGTACAATTCCGTTCCCTAAGTCCTCGGGGAAGAAGTGAGCAGAGTGACGGTTGCAACTGTTTTTTAGTGGTAGAAAATTTACTGTTATCGCATCAAACTCAAAAGTAGGCAAATAGTTGGGCATATGCAATTTTTTATTTAAATATTCTCTATTTTGCAGCAGCGAATAGGCTGCAATTTTCACCGACATCGATTCATCTTTCAGTACCCCAATTATTAAATCTAAACCTGCATCTCCATATTTGAGCGCTTCAGACAGTGCAGCAATTTTCACCTCGACAATCGGTGAAGCCAAACTGCTCTTAATGCCGGAAATCCCGCCTAAAACAGCAGCACCTATGGGGGGTGGATTTTGACCGCCGAGTACGGCATCGTATTCTCTGGGTTGATTTTGATTTTCTGTCATTGTGCTATTTCCTGATCTACAAAATTAGACAGCCAATTAAGCAAGTTCAATTCGTGGAGAATGATTTGTCTGGCTTCAGCAATTTTTTCCCTGGCTTCATGCCAATAATCCGCAGTCGCCACAACCTCTTTAATAAATTCTACTCCTTTCTCATCCAGACTGGGCAGCCGTAGGAAACTCCCTGCAGGCAACAACTTATCTGCCGCCGAACCGCCGTAATAAATTGGCAAACACCAAGCTAACAAAGCATCCCAAAGCTTCTCGCTGACATACCAATCGTTTTCGGCATAATTTTCAATAGCTAAGTTGTAATAGTATGGTGCGACAGCGTGCCATTTATTGTTCACAGTCCCGTTACCGCGCGCCCAAGTTGGCAAGTTTCGCCCGTAAAGGTCAAAATCCAATTCTTGCGATCGCAGCAATTTGATAAAGTCTAATCTGTGGCGGTGATTGGCGGTGCGGCTAACACCTGAAGTAATCCAAGAACAGGATTTAGTTTTCGGGGGCGCAGGCATTTCATCGAGTTCTCGAAACGAGTTAGAGTGATACCAAATCGCGGGCATATAATCTGGTTTTGGTGCGAAATCGTCGGGCCCGGAAACGTAACCGCAATAAAGTTTGGTTTGTTCGTAGTTGGCTTTGGTAATTTCAATAACTTCTGGTAATGGTGGCTCGCGGATCAGGTAAATTATGCGTTCCTTGGGGACACCGCGCAATTTTTCTCGAATGTCATTTTCTGGATTTTGAGGGCTTGGACGGCGAATTTTGTCGAACCAGGACTGCTGTTTTAGCGATCGGGGAAAGTCGAATTGATACATGAGTAAAAACTCGGGTTCTGGGTGATTTGCTAGCATTTGAATGTTGCCCCATTTGCCGAAGTTGTGGGGGGTTTGTTGCCACAGCCAGTCGCTTTGGTTCATGCCTGGATAGGTGGTGATTGTGCCGATAATTTTTTTGTTCATTTCTAATAATAAATCTGGTTTTTGCGTGTGGGCGGGGCGGGTTTATGAGATTATTAATTTTAGGCGATGATTGTTGGTAAAACCCGCCCATACGGATTTTTAAATTATGGGATGCGGATTAATGAATAATTTGCGATCGCACTTGGTCATCCACATAACTTAAAATTCTCTCTATCCTATTTTCCCACGAAAATTGCTTAACAAAATTCAATGTTTCTGCATAACCTTCGCTTTTCCTCGGATATTCGGTTAAACAATCTCGAATGCTTTGCGCAAAGTGGTGCGGGTTATCCGGTTCGCACCAAGTTGCTGCTATATTTCCCGATTTAAATTCCATTAAAGATGCAATTTCCGTCGCCACAATCGGAGTTCCCGATGCCATGTAATCAAAGAATTTTAAAGGAGATGTGAACGTCGCGGCCTCTGTCAAACAGTGCGGGTGAGTCAAAACATCGGCTGCTTGCAGCAAGCTAGCCAGTTGATTTTGAGGCAGGTAGCCGAGAAATTTAATATTTTTAACTTGCTTGTCTTTTGCTAATTGCTGGTAGGCTGTTACTTGGGATGAATCACCGCCAGCGATCGCAAATTGAACCCGCGGCAATTCCTTAGCCACATCCACCAACATATCAACACCTTTAAACGGGTAAAGTCCTCCCGCATAAACTGCTAAATGCTGTCTTCCATCTCCTAATAATTGGTGCCGCCAATTCTGGGCAGCTTCTGTTTGTCTGGCGAGAAACAAATGGTTAAAACCGTTGTGCAGCTTAATTACTTTTTCCGGTGGCATTCCATTCTTAATCATGCTGTCTCGGACAGTATCTGCAACAGTTACAGCAATTTGAAATAGAGGATTGCGAACGATTTCTGGTTGAAAATTTTTGTTTTCGTGGTGGTGCTGTTCGTAGATAGCGGGAATTCGGTTTTTAATGGCAGCTTTGACAAAGTTCCAGTCGCGAGTGTGGACAATTTTAGTGGATTTAACCAGGTGAATCGGTAAATAGTATTTTGAGACGATCGTACTCGCACTCGTCCACTTGCTGTCCCAAAGGTCGATCGGCCACGGGACGGGCAAATCTGCTACTTTTAATTGTTCCTGAAGATTGTAAATTTTGGCAAGTTGGTCATCCGGTTTCCTCGGTTGAAAAGGACGAAGTAAATCAACGGGATTCCAAGCATTCCATCCTTTGCGGAGGTATACCAAAACTGCTGGATAACCGAGGTTTGCTGCGGCATTGGCAGAGTGCGCAACTTGAACTAAGCTCGCTACATTGGGTTGCGGCAAGATATTTCTGGTAAAAAATACATAATATTTGGACATGGTAATTGGTAATTGGTAATTGTTGACTGTGCAGACTGTTGACTAATGACTACTGACTGCTGCCAACTGCCAACTGACTACTTTTTAACAGCCTGACGCTTAATAGTATTTTCTATAAATTCTAAAGTAGTGAAAATATTAGCAGCGGAGTGAAAGGATTCTCTGATTAACTCGTCTCTTTCTTCGGGAGAGTCTACCATTTCATCTACTAGCAATTTGAGGTAAGCTATCATGGGAGTCAGACGAGTGCGAATTTCGTAAGAACCTCTAATTAGAGCTTCGTCACGAGCGGTTTCTTCGGCAAATTGCACTGAATACAAGCGAGTGTAGTAACCTCCTTTTGCTAGCAATTCTTCGTGGGAACCCATTTCTACGACTTGTCCGCGATCGATCACGGCGATTTTGTTGGCTTTTTGGACTGTGGAGAGGCGGTGGGCGATGACTAAGGTTGTGCGATCGCAGCTCAATTTCTCGATCGCCGCTTGCACGTACCTTTCCGAAACCGTATCCAGCGAACTCGTTGCCTCATCTAAAATTAAGATTTCCGGGTTTTGCAGCAAAGCTCTAGCAATTGAAATTCTCTGACGCTGCCCTCCGGATAAGATCACGCCCCGATCGCCAATTTGAGTATCCAACCCCTCCGGCAACAGTTGGATAAACTCGTAAGCATTCGCTCCCTTCGCCGCTTCCACAATTTCTTCCTCAGTCGCTTGAGGCCTAGCGTAAGCAATATTTTCGCGCACTGAAGCATTAAACAAAAACGTATCTTGGCTAACAATACCCATCGCTTGTCTGAGACTTTTTAGCTCAAATTCGCGCAAATCCCTGCCATCGATCGAGATATGACCTTCAGTAGGATCGTAAAATCTCGGCAGTAAATCTGCCAAAGTTGACTTGCCAGAACCCGAAGTTCCTACCAAAGCCAACGTAGTGCCGTGAGGTAGAAATAAATCAACTCCTTGAAGAACTAAATTTTTGTGGTTAGGATAACTAAAAGATATTTTACTAAAATGAATTCCCGATCGCAAATGAGTGTACGGCACAGAACCGTTCAGCATAAATGGCTTGTCGTCGCACCTCAAAAATTCATTAACCACCTCTACACTAGCCGATGTATTAGCAAATTGACTGCGCCCGCTATTCAATTGAGAAATTAAAGGAATTAACCTAAACATTACCAATAAATAGGTCAATAAAATTGTAGAAATAGACTCTATCTCATTCGCAAATATTGTGCGACCTATAAATACAATCAAAATTATAACTATTAAATTAACAACTTCGTTAATTGGGGCGATCGCCGCATAATTTACCTGAGCCTGAAAATCCGCTTGTTCTCGCCTTTGAATTAAATGCTTGATCCGCTGATACTCCCTTTCCTCGTTCCCTGTTGACTTGACCAGCCGAATCCCAGTAATGGTTTCCAGCACCCTAATCGAATAATCTTTCGACATTTCAGAAAGCAGGTAGCCAAAATGCTTGGAACGGTTAATAATATATTGATTTGTCCAAGCAACAAACGACAGCAAAACTGTAGCTGTCACCGTCAGTTTCCACGAGAGAGAAAGCAGCAGACCCACAAACACCAAAACCGTGATTGAGGTAGTAAACATTCCTATCGCCGTGCCAACTGCACTAGCAGTCCGACCAATCTCTCCGCCCAATCTATTAATTAAATCCCCGACTTTAGTTTTAGAGTAAAAATCTAAATCTACTTCTAACAACAACCGCAAACCTGCTTCTCGCAAATCAAAAGTCAGAGAGCGCGTCAGAGAAGTAGCTACTAAAGTATTGATATAACTCGCAATATTTTTCAAAAAAATTGCCAGAACAATCGCGCCGGTCATCACCATTAAACGCTGATTTCCTGGCATTCCCTCAAAGGGATACATCAAAGTTTTAATTATAGGTGGAGCGCCGCGCAGCTCGATAGCTTCCTCTAAAAAACTTAAAAGCACTGGTACAATCAGAGTAGTGCTGATACCGTTGAATAAAGCGCCAGAAAAGCCCAGAATCACGGTTAAGAGAATCCTGCCGGGATATCGT
The DNA here is from genome assembly GCF_036701085.1 of Microcoleus sp. Pol7_A1. Taxonomy (NCBI): domain Bacteria; kingdom Bacillati; phylum Cyanobacteriota; class Cyanophyceae; order Oscillatoriales; family Microcoleaceae; genus Microcoleus; species Microcoleus sp. Pol7_A1. The sequence continues at coordinate 63,514 of NZ_JAUBQD010000027.1, read as the reverse complement.
CTGGCAAATTTTAGGAGTAGCTTATTGGCAGACATGAAGCATTCCCAGCTAAACAGTACGGCATCTCAAAATATTCTTTAATAACAGCCAGTTTTTCTTCCTCCATTGAGTAGTTTTAAAATAACCTTTACATACCTGCAATTATATCTGAAAGTATCGGTTTCATTGCTTGAATACTATATTCTTTCACACATCTTTCCCGAGCTTTCATTCCTTGTAAATTAGCCGCTGTAAAATTTTGAAATATCCATTTAATTTTTTGTGAAATTTGAGCGGGAGAACTCGGATCGACTAAATAACCCGTTCCCCCTAAAATTGCTGGAATATCCCCCACTCGCGTAGACAAAACAGGCTTAGCCATTGCCATGCCGTCTGTCAGCTTGAGCGGAAACTGAGCCACGGCTGTGAGAGTGTCTCGCTGAGGAACAACGACAACATGAGCCCCCGCTACAATGGACGGCATCGTCTCGACTGGAAACCGTGGCAGTTTAACAATCCAACGCCCCCATTGTTTCACAAGTTTATCATCATAATCATCATAAGGACTTCCGCCGACGATAACTAATTTTAAATCGGGCTCATTTAACTGTTCGAGAGCCATCAAAACATCCTCAACACCTTTATGAGGTCGTGGTGCTCCGGGAAACATCAGAATTCTATAGCCGGACAAGCCGTAACGCTGTCTGCTCAATTCAGGATTGTATTTAGCAGGGTCGAACATTACAGTATCCTTGCCATTAGGCAAATATACACCCCCGAAACGCTGTTTTAAAAACTCAGTATCAACAGTGACTGCATCAGCACGGTGGATGAGACTTTCCATCCACTTGAGATAGAGGGGATGATCTGGTTCTCTCAATTGACCGTTGTGTTTGAAAATATCTCGATAAAGTTGTTTGAAAGAGGGACGGTATTGCCATTCATCTCCACTGTACCAGCTCAGTTCCCAGTCGTCTATATCTAAAATTATAGAGTGGCGAGTTGCCAGTTTTTTTAGCAGCGATAAACCAAAGCTTGTAGGTTTAGGTTTGACTGCATAAATAATATCCCCATCTATTTTTTTCAAAAGTTTTTGAGCATCCATCAAAAACCCCGGATATTTTTTACCCGGTATCGCACATACCGGGATGTCTCTGGGAGGAATAGCATACAATTCGTTGCCAAACTGAAATCCAACAACTTCTACATCACATTTAAGCTCGCTAAGGACTTGAGCTAAAAGAAAAGCACGAATTGCACCTCCTCCTGACAAATCGCTTACTACTAATGAAACTTTCACTGAGTATTTTGTTTAAAACATTTGTTTGATTTTCCTGCTTAACCGAACTTTTGTCAAGGCAATCGGGACTTGCGCGCCCCAGACCAAAAAAACCTGGTTTTTCACCAGGGAAAAGGGCAGCAACGAAATATTTTGGTAAAAAAAACCCAGTGACGCATCTAGGACTTTTATTCAAGCCAGCAATACTTATTCTAGGTAAATATTCGGATATGTTGAGGCTAATTTTTTTGAATTGTTGGCTGAATTTTGTTGCTTTTGATGCAGTTTGCCAACAAACTTTAATTATTTTAAACGCCAGGGATTGTTAAGTTGATTTGGTAAAAATATTTTAGCCATGCGATCGACTATTCTAGTAAAGAGCGATCGGGTCACGTTCTTTGCGTACTGAGGGCGGTAAGGATAAGTGCAGTGCATTACTTTAATCGGTTTGTCGATCGCATAAATTTCCTTCCACTTATCCAAGTAGTTGTAAACAGGGGACAAAGTTGTCATTTTCGGTTTCACAGATTCAACAGCCGCCGCAAAAGCACCCTGGTCTTTTAAGAGTAGCACATTTTGATGCGCAACTACCATCTCGAAATATTTCTTAAAGTTGGTGAACAATTCCTGAGTTTTACTGCTTTTCGTAAAAGCGATAAATCCGCCATTGTATTGAATGCTATTTTCATTTAGCGGCAACCCGACAGACTGCAAAGTTGACATAATATCCTGCTTGACTCTTAATAAATTTGCAGCTTTAGCAATCGCAGGCTGCACATCTTTCGTCACCAACAAATCCACCCCGTCAAGAAAATCAAAAACCTCATCTATTGGCGACAGCAAACAAATATCACAATCCATATAAATAGTTTTCTCAAACAGAGATTCCCCGTACAAAGCCAGCTTAGCTAGCCGCGACGCTAAAACAGGATTTTCATGAGAGGGTGCAGGTTTCAATATGACATTTCCGAACACCTGAAGTAAAGGGTATAAAATTTGAGGAACTCTATCTATTAAAACAATAATGGGTTCGCAGTGAAACTTCCTGACTGAAGCCAGAAAATGAACGCAATCCTGGAAAGAGTAAAGACCGGTTAAAATAGTGATAAATCCCTTAACTGCTAATTTATTATGTGAATTCATTAATTTACTTATTGATTTACTTATTTCCCTCAGTGTGTCCACTCCCAAAAGCTCTCACTCCATTTATCTCGAGCGTGAAAAACTCCTTGCCATTCATAAAAATGTACAAAATCTTTTAGGTTAATTGTTTTATTGACCTTGCGGATCATATAAAGAGGTTTATCTCCATAAAAAGAAGCCCACATAGTATAACTGCTAGGCGGTCCGACAATATAGTGGCACTCAGCCAGAGCATACATATCTTCAATTAAATGAGCGCTGCCAAATTCACATTTAAACTTATCAAATAAACTCTGGTTTTGCGAGTAATTAGAACAAATCAAAAACTTGATTTTTTTTCCTTCAAATAGCCTTACCACAGAATTCATGACTTCTAAATATTGCTCAGTTGTGTAAAAGTATCTCCCCTTTTGATGCTGAGCATAATCTCCTTGACGAATGTGAATTCCGACGATAATATCAGAGTTATTTTTGACATTCAATATCAAACGATCTACATTAATTCTATATCGCTCTAATGGTGCAAAATATGCTCTAATCTGGTCGGCGTACTTGTGTAACGTGGGGACATCTTCTACAAACCAGCCATCTCGAAATAGCCAGCCTTGAAAAGCAACAATTGAACGGTGCTTGATTTGTTCTATTTCCTGATATTTTAGCCAACTAAAAGGTTTTTTTCTGGTTATCTCTTGCGTTTTTAAAATTTTTTTATTGCTTAAATACTTAATAAAATTATAATATTTACTTCTGACAAACTTGTTACCTGCTGCGGTAAAAAATGGAGGAGGATAACAACACAAAAAATCTCTAGCGGTTCCCACAAAGAATTCTGCATATTCGTCAAAAGCAGGATTGAGAACAGTCAAATTATGCTCGATCGCCCAAGCAATGAAATTAGCAAAAAGCAGCAGTCGGTTGCCGAGTTGTCCCGATTTAGCAGATATTATTAGCATACTCACTGTTTTTTATTAATATCAGGTGCTTAGGGCGCACGCTACACAATGGTAAGGTGCGCCCTAAGCAGCCTACCGACTAAGAATTGTGGCGTTTTTGGTGCCACTGCCAAGCATGAGAGATAATGTTCTTAATGTCGGGATATTCTGGAGACCAACCCAAGGTTTTGATGGCTTTCTCGCTGCTGCCAACCAAAGCAGGCGGGTCTCCCGGACGCCGATCGCATTCAACAGCCTTAATCTCTTTTCCCGTCACTTGGCGAGCCGTTTCTATCACCTCTTTCACCGAAAACCCGCCGCCGTTGCCCAAATTAAAGAAATCAGATTTGCCACCATTTAGCAAATATTCTAATCCTAAAATGTGAGCAGATGCCAAATCGTTAACGTGAATGTAATCGCGAATGCAAGTACCGTCAGGAGTATCGTAATCCGTGCCAAAAATCGCGATCGAATCTCGTTTACCCAAAGCAGCAAACAACACCAGCGGGATTAGGTGAGTTTCTGGATTGTGATCCTCTCCTAACAACCCGTTCGGATCGGCACCAGCCGCGTTAAAATAGCGGAAACACACAGACCTAAAATCGTACGCAGCGTCAAAATCCGACAAAATCCGTTCTACCATTAACTTAGTAGCGCCGTAGGGATTGATCGGGTTTTGTGGGTGGTCTTCTGTGAGCGGAATTTTCTGCGGTACGCCGTAAGTCGCGCAAGTAGAAGAAAACACAAATTTCTTCACGTTAGCAGCGAGCATTGCTTCCAAAAGAGTAATAGTACCGATGACATTATTGCGGTAATATTTAGCTGGGTCGGTAACAGATTCGCCCACGTAAGCGTATGCAGAAAAGTGCATTACCGCAGCAATATTGTGCGTTGCGAACAGGTTGTCCAGAAGAGTCCGATCGCTCGTATCGCCAACTACCAACTCCACCTGCAAAGCCCGATCTACTATATCTCGGTGACCGTAAACTAAATTATCCAAAATCACCACACCGTAACCGGCGTTTTTCAGTGCTAATACCGCGTGAGAGCCAATATATCCAGCTCCACCCGTCACCAAAATAGTTTGTTTTTCTGCACTCATTTTATTCTGCCTGTTTTTGTAGCTGGGATTGCCAAGAGCCTTGTTAATTTGAGACTTCTACAACTGACGCTTTCACACTCCACGCGAGCCGGAGAAATCAAGCGAGATATATAGACTTTCCTGTGCGGCACGATCGCACTCCGAAAAAACGCTTTTTACACTCCAGAGGGATGCTGAATGCGCAACTCTTCTGTTCAATCGATAAACTTGAGGCGACCAATTTGGAGATAATCAAATATCCGATTAATTTGGTGTCGATCCTCTTCTGTAATTTTATCATCTGACAGGATAGCAGAAGTCAAAACTAAATGTTCCCGGCGAGTAATCTTGCCAGACGCTACAATCCGATCGACCATTTGAGAAATTGTTAAGTTCGATTTGTTGTGAGATGTTCGCATTTATTCGATCGCTTCTATGTCACAATAGTTAAACGGGATTGCAGTTTTTGACCCAAAACCAAAAATCGTGCGTACCAGACTGTAACTCAATTTGCTCAACAGCAGAAATAAGCTATCAGAGTTTTAGTTCCAAAGATAGATGTGCGGACTTGATAAGTCTGCATTCAGCCTTCGGATACCGTTCAGACTAATTTAATTATATAATATTTTTCCTAGAGAGGCAGTTTTCTATGCAGGTTTATAGGCTTCCGGTACTGTCCGACAATTACATTTTCTTGCTGCACGACCCCGATCGCCGCACAGCAGCCGTCGTCGATCCAGCCCAAGCAGAGCCGGTCTTGCAGCAACTGCGATCGCTCGGAGCCGAATTAACCGCAATTTTCAACACGCACCACCACAGCGACCACGTAGGCGGCAACCAGCAACTGATCGATCGCTTTCCCCAAGTTAAAGTTTACGGCGGCGCAGAAGACCGAGGCAGAATTCCCGGACAGCAAGTGTTTTTACAAGCGGGCGATCGAGTTGAATTTGCTGGCAGAAGCGCCGAAATCTTCTTCGTACCCGGTCACACAAAAGCTCACATCGCCTACTATTTCCCCCCCAGCAACCCAGGGGAAACCGGCGAATTGTTCTGCGGCGACACTTTATTTGCTGGAGGCTGCGGCAGACTATTTGAAGGCACTCCAACTCAAATGTTAGCCTCCCTCGGGCAACTGCGAAACTTGCCCGACAATACAAGAGTTTGGTGTGCCCACGAATACACGCTGAACAACCTGCAATTTGCCTTGAGCGTGGATGGCGACAATCTAGATTTACAGCACCGCTTGGGCGAAGTCAAAGAAGCGCGCAGTCGATCGCAACCTACAATACCATCATCGATCGGCATCGAAAAAAGCACAAACCCATTTTTGCGCTGGGATTGTCCCAACCTCCAATCAGCCACAAACAGCCGCGATCCAGTGCAAACCTTCGCTCGATTGCGCGGCATGAAAGACCGATTTTGACCGAAAGCATCCAGGATACAAGCCCCCGGATTCATCCGTGGGGTCAATGCTTCAATCTAAAATCTAAAATCTAAAATCTAAAATCGATTGACCTTAACGTTTTTGTTTTTTCAGGTAACTCTTAAACTTGAGTATCGGTTCGCTCAACCACCGATCTAATCTTCTGTATTTTACCTGAAAGCTCGACAGCCCCTTAAACTTATTTGGAATTTTTTCCAGTTCGTCCTTAAACGGTGTCTTAGACAACATATCCAGCCATAATTGATTGGGGGCGGAGCTTTCCCACGGTTTCGGTCTTGACATAAAGTGCATCACTTTACTTGACTTATCATCAGTATCGTGGTTGTTCCATATTTGCCCTAATTGCTTCCACCTTCCCACTAAAACAGAATTTAATGCACCTTGATCGCGATCGCCCCAAACGTGAACCCTAGCGTTTTGGAGCAACTTTTCGGACAGTTTGTCTTCCTCCCAAAGCTTCATGTTGTAAACTAAAACGCCACTATTGAAATAAGGGTTTCGATCTTGATAATTGTTGCAATTTCCCCAGACGTTAGCTGCGGCTGCTACCGGCATAGTTTGAAAATTTAGGTTCCACAGCGGCTCTAAACTCCCCACAACGATCGTGTCGCTGTCGAGCCAAATCAGCCTTTCTGTTTCTTTCGTATATTTTCGCGGCTCCAATTTAACGTAAGGAAGTTTAGAACCTGACACCGAAAGAAGTTGGTCGTAATTAGATTGCAATTCTTGCCATTCAATCTGGTATTTGCAGCAATTCTGTAACTGTTTCTTTTGCTGTGGGTCTATCCTGGTAGATACAATGCTAATTTTTACAGGCTGCTTCCCAGATTCGCTAACATTGAGATCTACAGACTTGAGAAGTGCTGCTAACCCCAGAATATAGGTGCGATCGGCGGCTGTGAATATGTGCATAGGATTAAGTTTGTGAAATGAATGGCAGTAAAAGGCGCACGGTCAAACGCGATACAAACGCTGGGACTGGAGGAAGCAGGCGGCCCTGTATTGGGGTAAATGCGATCGCCCGTTTACCGTTGAGACCAACATAATCTTGCCTCAACTTACGAGCGGGTTTACACAAAAAAACGGGGTTTCTAAGTAGGTAGGCGGAAATAAAGTTTACAATATAACAGAATGTAAGAAGGGCGTAACAAGAGCGATCGCTTCGTTTCACTCGCTCCGAGAGAGACCTTATTTATTTTCAAGCTCGATCCACTTATTTACCTGTGCGCAAGTTTCATCTGTTCGCGCCCCAAAACGAGCAACAGCCGTCGGTAATATGCAGCAACGCCGAAAACTGATGAGACTTACTGACCTGGCCTTTGAAACAGCCAGAAATTTGCCCGTCGCCTGTGCTGAATCTCGCAACTGGTTAAGACGTGGGACTCTACGATAAAATAAATTGTCGAGATCTCGATCTTCCCGCAGGACGATTGACATCCCTCTGAGGTTTGAATTGTCACCCCGATTCAATCAAAAGTTCCTCTGAATTCTTTCCCTATTCATTGATGAGCGCGATTGGCTTGGCCAAAAGTAAAATGAGCTTTGTTAGAAACCGATGCAAAATCCAGGCAACACTGAACCCCAACCGAAAATCGACCCCTCTGTTTCAACGGATTCTCACAAAGCATTCTACCCAGCCGCGCCTTTTCCCACAGATGTAGGGATGGTTCTGCAATTGGCAGATGGTAGCATTCAGGGGTGCAATTCTCACGCCCAGGATCTGTTGGGGATGACAGCCGAACAGATGCAGGGCAGCACTTCAATCAATAGTCTGTGGCAGACAGTGCGTGAAGATGGCTCGGATTTTCCCGGCGAGAAGCATCCGGCGATGGTGGCGCTGCAAACCGGGCGATCGTGCTCAAATATCATCATGGGCTTTTATCGGTCACAGGGAGAATTGATTTGGTTGACGCTCAATTCTCAACCTTTATTTCAGGGAGATCGATCGACTCCCTATGCGGTAGTAACAACCTTCACCGAGATCGCTCAACCTCAGACACAAGCAGTCTGTCACGCGCCCGCCCAACAACTGTCAGACACCCTCGAAAGTATTTCGGATGGGTTCTTTGCTTTGGATCGAGACTGGCGATTTACCTACCTCAATTTGCAAGCGGCACGGTGGCTGAATCGACTCTCGGAAGAGTTGATTGGCAACAGCATTTGGGAAGAGTTTCCCGAATCTGTGGGCAGTTTGTTTGAAAAGAAATATCGCCACGCCGCGACATTCCAAGTTACGGTTAGTTTTGAATCTTTTTATCCGCCGCTCAATGCTTGGTATGCGGTACGAGCCTATCCGATCGCATCGGGACTTGCCGTTTATTTTCAAGATGTGACCGAGGAGAAAGCGGCTCGGGCTATTTTTATTCAACAAGCGCAAACTGTGCAGCAACAACTAGCAGAAATCGAGGCGATTTATGCTAGTGCGCCGATCGGACTTTGCTTTATCGATACCGACTTGCAGTTTGTCCGCATCAACGATCGGCTAGCAGAAATTAACGGAGTTCCAGCCGCCGCTCACATCGGCAAAACATTGCGCGAAATCTTACCAGAACAAGCAGATAATTTAGAGCCTCTTTACCAACAAGTTATTGAAACTAAAGTTCCCCTCAAACAGCTCGAAGTTCGCGGGACGAACTCAGCACAGCCGGGAGTCGATCGCGATTGGCTATTGAGTCTCTATCCGCTGAGGGCCGAGGACGATCGCGTGCTGGGCGTGAATGTGACGGTGCATGAAATTACCGAACGCAAAGCTACCAAAAAAGAAATTCAACGGCTCAACCAAGAACTAGAGCGGCGAGTTAATGAACTGCAATCGATACTTGATGCTGTACCCGTCGGTATTACGATCGCCGACGACCCACAGTGTAAAGTAATTCGCGCTAACCGGTTTGCCGAGTCGATGTTGAAAGTGCCCCCCGATACCAATGTTTCTGGAACCGGAGAGCAAGCCGCAGTCCTTCCGTTTAGACAACTCCGCAACGGACAGGAAATTCCGGGAGAACAACTCCCCATGCAACTAGCCGCGGCTTCCGGCGTCGCAGTGCGAGATGTGGAAATTCAAATGGTGCGCGAGGACGGCGCGGCCTTTGATTGGTTGGTGAATGCGGTGCCGTTATTTGACGAACAAGGTGCAGTTCGCGGCTGTGTGGGGGCGTTTGTGGATCTTAGCGAGCGCAAACGAGCTCTTGCTGCTTTGCGCCGTTCCGAGGAACGCTATCGCACTTTGTTTGACTCCCTAGACGAAGGCTTTTGCGTCATAGAAATGCTGTTTGACGAAAACGACAAGCCGATCGATTACCGCTTTTTGGAAGTCAATCCTGCCTTTTTGAAACAAACCGGACTCGAACAAGCTGTGGGCAAAACGGCGCGACAGATGCTTCCTGAACTCGAAGATTATTGGTTTGAGATGTACGGCAAAGTCGCGCTGACGGGGGAGTCCTTGCGCTTTGAGCACGGCTCGGAAGTCATGAACCGCTGGTTTGAGGTTTCGGCGTTCCGCACTCCTGAGCCGCAGAGCCGAAAAGTCGCCTTACTTTTCAAAGAAATCAGCGATCGCAAACAATCGGAAAATCTGCTGCGGCAACAGTCCGAGCAACTGCGGCTGTTCGTCAAACATTCGCCTGCGGGGGTGGCGATGTTTGACCGGCAGATGCGGTATATGCTGGTGAGCGACCGCTGGCTGGTAAGTTACGGGCTCGGCACTCAAAACATTGTGGGCCGATCGCACTACGACATCTTTCCCAATTTGCCCGATCTTTTCAAACAAATCCACCAGCGCTGTCTGGCGGGAGCAGTCGAAACCTGCCAAGAAGAGCAGTTTCCCCGCCCTGATGGCTTAATCGACTGGGTGCGGTGGGAAATTCACCCTTGGCGAACCAACACCAATGAGATTGGCGGCATCATGATTTTTTGCGAAATCATCACCGAGCGCAAAAACGCTGAACTCGCGCTGCAAGCGGCCTCCCAGCAAGTCAGCAATATTCTAGAAAGTATTACCGATGCCTTTATGGCGATCGATTCACAATGGCGCTATACCTACGTTAATGCCACTGCTGAAAAACTGCTTTCTCGATCGAGAAACGACTTGTTAGGTCGATCGATCTGGGAGGTATTCCCCGCCCAGGGAGAATCGAATTCGATGGTATATCAAGAATTTCATCGAGTCGTTAACGAGCAAGTTTCTGTCAAATTTGAAGAGTTTTCCCCGCCGCTTCAGAGATATATAGAAGTGAGCGCCTATCCTGCAGCCGAAGGACTTACGGCTTATTGGAGCGATATTAGCGATCGCAAACGCACTGAAGAAGAACTGCGGCAAAAGAATGCGATTTTGAATCTAATTAATGAGTCAGCGCCCACGCCAATTTTTGTTAAAGATCGAGAAGGACGGATTATTTATGCAAATCCAGCCACCTTGAAGGTGCTGGGTAAACCTGCTGCTGAAGTAATTGGCCGGCGCGATCGCGATTTATACCCAATAGCAGAACTTGGAGCCACAGTCACGGAAAACGATCGCCGCATTATGGAATCCGGACAAACAGAAGTCGTCGAAGAATCTCCCGATGGCATTCGGACATTTGTGGCAATGAAAGCTCCCTACCGCAATCAGGCGGGAGAAGTCATCGGCCTGATTGGCATCTCCAGCGACATCACAAATCGCAAACGAGCAGAAGTCGCCATGCAAGAACAAACTAAGTTACTGCAAGTAATTATTGACAGCATTGGTGACGGTTTGATTTTGGCCAACCAACAAGGGGAGTTTGTGCTGTTTAACCGAGCCGCCGTGCGGATATTCGGTCAGCTATCGAATGAAAAATCTTGTGAGGAATGGTCGAGTACCTACGGACTTTTTACGACAGACAAAAACACTTTCTTCCCCGACGCTGAACTACCTCTAGCCAGAGCAATCAAAGGTGAATATGTCAATGATGTAGAGGTATTTGTCCGCCGCGAAGATTCCGAAGATCGCTGGATCAGTATCAGCGGTTATCCAGTAGTTGATGCTAGCAGTGAAATCAAAGGCGGAGTGATTGTTTGTCGGGATATCACAGAACGCAAACAAGCAGAAGCAGCGATGCAAGAAAGCGAAGAACGATTCCGCAATATGGCTAACAATACTCCTTTTATGGTATGGGTAACAGACTCCACAGGCTATTGCACTTTCTTGAGCAAAAGCTGGTATGACTTCACAGGTCAAACTGAGGAAATAGGTTTGGGATTGGGTTGGGTAAACGCGCTGCATCCAGAAGACAGAGAACAGGCCAAGAAAGCATTTTTGACCGCCAACGAACGCCAAGAACCTTTCCGCGTGGAATATCGCATCAGGCGCAAGGATGGCGGATTTTCTTGGGCGATCGATGCGGCTGCTCCCAGATTTTCCGAAAGCGGACAATTTGAGGGTTATATCGGCTCTGTAATCGACATTACAGAGCGAAAACAAGTGGAAACCGAGCGCGATATGGTTCTCCAATTAGAACAAACTGCCCGCGCGGAAGCGGAGCGAGCTAACCGCATTAAAGACGAGTTTTTGGCAGTGCTTTCTCACGAGTTGCGATCGCCCCTGAATCCGATTTTAGGCTGGTCGCAACTGCTCCTCGGCGGCAAGCTGAACGCCACTAAAACTGCCAAAGCCTTTGAGACGATCGAGCGCAACGCCAGACTGCAATCTCAATTAATCGAAGACTTGCTTGACGTGTCTCGGATTCTGCAAGGGAAACTCACATTAAATGTTGCTCCGGTGAATCTGGCAACGATTATTCCGTCTGCGGTGGAAACTGTGCAATTAGCAGCCGAAGCCAAAAAAATTCAAATCCAAACAATCTTAAATCGCGATATCGGGCAAGTTCTCGGCGATACAAGTCGCTTGCAGCAAATTGTGTGGAATTTGTTATCAAACGCGGTGAAATTCACGCCCGAAGGCGGTCAAGTTGAAGTTCGATTAGCGCAAATCGAAGGCAAAGCTCAAATTCAAGTCACGGACACGGGTAAAGGTATTCTTGCCGATTTCTTGCCTTATGTTTTCGACCATTTCCGACAAGAAGACAGCGCTACAACTCGCAAATTTGGCGGCTTGGGATTGGGATTGGCGATCGTCCGCCAACTCGTCGAACTTCACGGCGGAACGGTGTTTGCAGAAAGCAGCGGAGAAGGCCAAGGAGCGACGTTTACGGTGAGATTACCGCTATTAAATGATGATTCTAGAAGGCAGGAGGAGGAAGCCGTCAATGGGGCTGCTAGTCCCGATATCTCATCCTTGCCGCTAGCTGGATTGAGGATTTTGGTGGTAGATGATGAGCCTGACTCGCGAGATTTTGTCGCTTTCGTGCTTGAGGAAGCGGGTGCAGAGGTGATTTCCCTGTCATCTGGTGCTGAGGCGCTACAGTCGATCGCACAAACTGCACCGGATTTGCTCGTCAGCGACATCGGAATGCCCCAGATGGACGGATATATGTTGATCGAGCGCATCCGCACTCAGCTTGCGCCTGAGTATCGCCAGTTGTTGGCGATCGCCTTAACGGCCTATGCTGGAGAAGCGAACGAGCGCCAAGTTTTGCAAGCCGGATTTGACAAACACTTAGCCAAGCCGATCGATCCGACTGAGTTAGTTGCTACTGTAATGCGATCGATCGCTCTCAACGAGCGAGCGCGACGCTTTGCTAGGTAAGCTTAAACAGCAGCACCTCCCCGTTTGGCGAATTTCCAACAGAATTTGCCAGTTATAAAGATATTATGCCTGTCTTCCTTCTTCCTTCTTCCTTCTTCCTTCTTCCTTCTTCCCTCTCCCTTCTTCCTTCTCCCTTGCGATCGCCCCTCAAACTTCGCTATTATAAAAAGTTGCAGTTAAAACCCCACAATCAACGATCATGGCCAAGCGCGTCCAATTAGTTTTAAATAAAGATGTCAGCAAACTCGGCAAAGCTGGCGACGTAGTAGAAGTAGCCCCAGGCTACGCCCGCAACTACCTAGTACCCCAAGGAATGGGATTTAGAGCCACTCCGGGCATTCTCAAGCAAGCAGAGCGCCGCCGTGAAGAAGAAAGACTGCGCCAGCTAGAGCTCAAGCAGCAAGCTGAAGTCCGCAAAACCGCCCTCGAATCGGCCGGGCCTTTCATTATCTCCAAGCAAGTCGGCGAAGGAGACGCGATTTTTGGTACTGTCACCAACCAAGAAGTAGCAGAACTGATTTTCAACTCTACCAGTCAAGAAGTCGATCGGCGCGGCATCACTCTGCCCGAAATTCGCCAAACTGGTACATACAAAGCTGAAATCAAACTACACGCAGAAGTTACCGCCGAAGTTGATATTCAAGTTGTTCCGATGTAATTAAGAGTTATCAGTCATCAGTCATCAGTCATTAGTTGTTAGTCATTAGTCATTAGCTAAGAACTGAGTACCGCTAACTAAGAAGTGAGTAACGCTAACTAAGGACTGAGGACTGCTAACTTGCAGATTTAAAACTGAGGACTAATCACTGGCAACTAATAACTATAGGATTTACGCAAAAAATGGTTTAATGCGCTATACGTAGGAATAAGGTGCGCCCATAAGCACCCTACAGATAGAGTTGGTGCGTAAGTCCTAAACTAATAACTAATGACTAATGACAATGACCAATGACTGAGAAATATTGACTAATGAGCGATTTGATGCCGACAAATATAGAGGCAGAAGAAGCAATTTTGGGCGGGATTTTAATTGACCCCGAAGCTATTTCCCGAATAGCCGAACTTCTGCGGCCGGAGTTTTTTGCGATCGCCGCTCATCAAGTCATTTATCGATCGGCATTAGGGTTGTTTTTACAGGGTCAACCTACGGATCTAATGACGGTAACGACTTCTCTAACCGACCGCAACCAGTTAGAGCAAGTAGGAGGACTAACTAAATTAGCACAATTAGTCGATCGCACAGTTTCCGCAGTCAACATCGACCAATATGCAGTTTTAGTTGAAGACAAATATCAGCGCCGCAAATTAATCGAAGCTGGCAACAACATAGTACAATTAGGTTACGAGACGGCAACTCCGCTAGAAACAGTCTTAGACCGCGCCGAACAAGAAATTTTCAGCATAACTCAAGAACGTCCGCAACAGGATTTAGTGTCGATCGGCGAAACGCTAAACCAAACATTTCAAGACCTAGAAAATCGCAATGAAGGCCTCACACTTCCCGGTATTCCGTGCGGTTTTTATGACTTAGATGCTATGACAGGAGGCTTTCAGCGATCGGATTTAATCATCGTTGCAGCCAGGCCGGCGATGGGTAAAACGGCTTTTTGTACCAACATCGCCCACCACATCGCAGCCGGACAGCAGAAATTGCCGGTTGCCGTTTTCAGCTTAGAAATGTCGAAAGAACAGCTAGTGCAGCGTATCCTGTCCAGCGAAGCCAAAATAGAAAGTAACCGATTGCGATCGGGTAGAATCAGTCAAAACGAATGGGAACCAATCAGTACAGCCATTGGCAATTTATCAGAACTACCACTATTTATTGACGATACTCCCAGTATTACCGTCACAGAAATACGATCGAAAGCCCGCCGCCTCCAAGCAGAACAAGGCGGAGCCCTAGGATTAATCTTGCTAGATTACCTGCAATTAATGGAAGGCAGCAGCGACAACCGCGTGCAAGAACTATCTCGAATTACCAGAAGCCTTAAAGGTTTAGCCCGCGAACTCAACGTGCCGATTATTGCCTTATCTCAGTTGAGTCGGGGCGTGGAAGCGAGGACAAACAAGCGGCCGATGATGTCTGATTTGAGAGAAAGTGGCTGCTTAACAGGTGATAGTTTGGTAATGCTAGCAGATACTGGTGTGCGCGTACCAATTCGTGAATTAGTAGGAAAATCTGGCTTCACGGTTTGGGCGCTCAATGAAGCCACCATGCAGTTAGAAAAAGCCGTTGTTAGCAATGCTTTTGCTACAGGTGTGAAGCCTTTACTACGACTGCAAACTCGTTTGGGACGAGCAATTAGAGCCACTGGCAATCATAAGTTCTTAACCATTCACGGCTGGCGGCGATTGGACGAGTTAAAAATAGGCGATCGCATTGCCCTACCTAGATACGTATCAAGTTCCTCGATCCAATCGATGGACAATGCCGAAATAGCCTTGCTAGGACACATGATTGGAGACGGATGTACTCTACCTCGACACGTTATTCAATACACTACTAGAGAGGAAGATTTAGCCAATACAGTTGCAAATCTTGCAATAGAAGTCTTTGGAGAGCGAATCATACCTCGTATTTGTAAAGAACGTGATTGGTATCAAGTTTATCTTCCTGCCGCCTATCATCTCACACATAATGTGAGGAATCCTGTAACTGAATGGCTAGATGCTTTAGGTGTTTTTGGTCTGCGTTCTCACCAGAAGTTTGTCCCTAATCAAATATTTGAGCAGCCTCAAGAAGCAATAGCTTTATTTTTACGCCATCTTTGGTGTACTGATGGTTGCATAAAAACAGCTAGGGGTAAATGTCATTACCCTAGTGTTTACTATGCTTCCAGTAGTGAAAAATTGGCAAGAGATGTTCAGTCACTTTTACTCAGACTTGGTATCAATGCCCGCTTATTTTTAAGCCCCCAGCCAGGGAAAGGGCGAGAGCAACATCAAGTTTGGGTTACTGGAAGACCTGATTTAGATAAGTTTATTCATTTGATTGGTGCAGTAGGTAACTACAAACAGCAAGCTCTGACAGAAATTGCAGAATACATTGAAATTCGTTCTAGCAATACTAATAGAGATGTCATACCGCGTGATGTGTGGAAAATGTATGCTGTTCCTGCTATGCAGCAATTTGGTTTAACTACACGCCAGATGCAAGCACAGCTTGGCAACTTATATTGTGGTACAACCCTTTACAAACACAACCTTGGTCGGGAACGGGCATTCAGATTAGCTACAATTGTTAAATCTGATGAACTTGCCCTCTTATCTAAGAGCGATGTTTACTGGGATGAAATCGCCTCAATAGAAGTTGATGGCGAAGCTGAGGTTTACGATTTAACAGTGCCTGCACTGCATAATTTTGTCGCTAATGACATCATAGTTCACAACTCTATCGAGCAAGACGCGGATTTAGTAATTATGCTCTACCGCGATGAATATTACAACCCTGATTCGCCCGATCGCGGAATTGCAGAAGTAATTATTACCAAACACAGAAACGGCCCCACAGGAATCATCAAACTATTATTCGACGCCCAATTTACCTGCTTTCGCAATCTGGCATCTCCGAAGCGATCGTAAATCAACTAGGGCTGATATTATGTCCGTTGAATTGGCAGTTATAAAGTTTGGTCGATTAAGTGGGGGCGGGTTTATAGATATTTTCGTATCGATGTGAATAAAAGATGGTTGGTGAAACCTGCCACTACAAATATTGTAGTTATTTACCAGACGCAATCTTACACAGAAACCCGGTTTCTTAAAAAAACCGGGTTTCTAAACACCGTAAAAGTTTTACGTTGAATTAGATTGAGCTACCTAGCCAGCGATTTTCAACAATTCCACATCAAAAATCAGCGTAGCATTAGGAGGAATCACCCCGCCGGCACCGCGAGCGCCGTAACCGAGTTCAGGGGGAATAATCAACTTGCGGCGCTCTCCAACTTTCATCGTACCGACACCTTCATCCCAACCCTTAATTACTTGACCCACGCCAATTTTGAACTGAAAAGGAGAATTGCGATCGCGCGAACTGTCAAACTTCGTGCCATCTTCCAAAGTTCCAGTGTAGTGCACGACAACCGTCTGCCCGGTTTTTGGAGTCGCCCCATTACCCTCTTTCAATTCAACATATTTCAGACCTGAATCTGTGGTGACAGTTTTCTCAGTATTATCAGTCATATTATTGCCAGCGATAGTAGCTGGTACCTCAGGTAAAGTAGCATCAGCTACTAGCAAGCTATCTTCTTCCAAAGACGGCGCTGACAACTTCTCAATAGCAGTCTCGGGTAAAATATTGTTCAATTCGGCGGCAACTGCTTGAGACCCAGAACCGCCCATTTGAGCGACTATCAAAAACACAAAGCAAACCAGCATTACCCCCAAACTCACTAGAACTCCTCGCAAAATTAATCCTCCTGATAATTTTAACCGCGATATCTCAGATCTCTAAGACATCTAGTACAACAATAACTACCAAATTTTATCTGAACTTTTCCACCAAAAGATGGCAGGTTCCAGATAATTTTAAAGGCAAAAGTATGAAGTCAGAATGTTTGTAATTATACATAAGTGGCTTCTACATAAGTGCCTTTTTGAGCCTTCTGCCTTCGGGTGACAATCTTATCACAAGATAGCAGCGCACCGACAGACCCGATCGAACTCAGCGCCAGTTACGGTTTTCTAAATCCCGCATCTGACGTTCGAGACGATCGAGCCTTCCCCGCAACTCATCCATTTCGGATTGTCGGGGGACTCCCATATCCTGCAGCATATTCCGCAGTTGCCGCTGCAACTGCGTATCCCAATTGCCCTGTTCAGACTTGAGATGCTCAGTCATGTCATCGACAAAGGTTTTGGCTTGGTCGGAATTGATTTTGCCATCTTTGACCCATTGCTCGCTGACTTCCTGCAATTTCTCGGCCACCAGGGAGGTAGTACCAATGCCGAGCATTACCAGTTGTTTGAGTAAGTTGCTATTGTTATCCATATATTTTTCCTACTGTTTGCTCTTCATACTCGATCGGCTCAGGTCGCCTGCTGTCGCTGCGAAACTATCTGTACACTTAAAGTTACATCAGCGCACACCTACCTTTCTATTTTGGAGCATCCAGCCGCCTGATGGCGAGTTTAGCGTGTCGAGCAGCGTTCGGTAAACCCCCTAATGAGCTACCGACAAAATTACCCAATCACATCCTATCTATGCCTGATTGCCCCCGCTGTCACCAACCTGTAGACGCCCGAGCGATCGCCTGTGCGCACTGCAAAACCCCTCTCAAGGCTTTCGGTCATCCGGGTATCCCCCTTTATAGATCGCAAGCCGAAGAATTTCTGTGCACTACCTGTATTTATCACGAAGATGACACTTGCAACTACCCGCAACGTCCTTTTGCCAAAGAATGCACGCTTTATCACGATAGAGCTGAGCCGCTTGTGCCGCAGACGAGCCGTTACATCAGCGGTGGCTGGCCGCAATCAATCAAAAATTGGTGTCAGCGCCATCTCGTTTGGTTAGCTTTATTAGGTTTAATTCTTATTAGCATTGCTCTGTCAATTTAATCGGATTGTGTACAAAGCGTAGAATAGAGATATCTCTGTTAATCTGGGTTGCTCTATTATTCTCTAAATTATTCATGAGTTACGTATTCGGCATCGACGGCGGCGGCACTAAAACTATCTGCCTCTTAATGGACGAAAACCACCTTGTTTTGGGACGGGGTGAAGCAGGGCCGTCAAATTATCAAACGCTGGGAATTGAGACAGCAAAACAATCCATCCAATTGGCGATCGAACGAGCAGTTCTGTCCGCTAAGCTCGAAGCTGTAGGCAATCTCAACATAGAAGCAATTGGTCTGGGACTAGCAGGTGTCGGGCGTCCAAAAGATCTTGAAATAGTGCAATTTGTAGTGCAGAACTTGCAGTTGACGAATACTTTACCAGTAACCCGATCGTTCCTTCCCAGGAATATAGTAATTTGCAGCGACTGCGCGATCGCACTTGTTGGCGGCACGGGCTATCCAGTCGGTATCACCGTTATTTCAGGAACCGGTTCGATTGTTTTCGGGCAAAACAGTCAAGGGAAAACTAAACGAGTCGGCGGTTGGGGATATCTTTTAGGCGATGAAGGCAGCGGATATGACATCGCCGTTCAAGGTTTGCAAGCGGCTTTGAAGTTCTATGACGGACGCGGAGACTTTACAGCACTTGCAGAAAATTTTCAAAACCATTTAGGCCTAAATCACCTAGAAGAATTGGTAGAAGTCGTTTACCGGCGCGGTTGGGGAGTGAAAGAAATTGCAGCTTTAGCGCCGATTGTCGATCGAGTCGCAGCAGAGGGCGATCGCGTCGCTGACGGCATTATCAATAGTGCCGTGGCAGAATTAACCTTTTCAACAAAAATAGCCATTTCAGCGCTATTTAACCCCAGAGAAGAATTTGAAATTGTGCTCGTAGGAGGCGTGTGGGGCGGCGAGGCAAATTGCCGGGGTCGGTTTGAAGCGGCAATAAGTGCGATCGCCCCGACAGCTAAGGTAATTTTGCCCCGATACGAACCAGCTTTCGGTGCTGGATTATTAGCCTTAAACGCTCTCAACAATTAATTGTTGACTGTTGACAGTTGACTGCTGACTGTTGACTATCTTCCTTATCTTCCCGATCGCCCCTGTCTTGCGGGTTTTCTCGATTTTTCCAAATTTTCAAATTCTGGATTATCTACCTTATCTTCCCAACTTGTAGAATTCCAGCCTGCCATAATTAAAACATCAGATGAAGGCGAAACCAGAAACAATTTTAGCAGTAGTGCGTTCCTAAGTAAACCAAAACCGAAGCAAGGAGACAATTTATATGATTACTTCTCAAAAATGGCGTTCAGCAACAGCAGCAATCCTCGCACTGGGCATTACAGTTGCAACCAGCGCGCCGCTGGTAGTAGCTACTCCCGCAGAAGCTCAACAACGAATTTCCCAATTTGATAGCATCCGAATTCCCTCGGGCAGTGTAATTCCAGTTAGCTATGAAAAAGACAAAATTATTGTCACGCGCGAAGAAACTGCACCTTTAACTTTAACAGTAGCGCGAGACATCCGCACAGGTCAAGGCAGAGTATTAATCCCCGCAGGCAGCCAAATAGTCGGGGTATTGCAACCTGTCAGAAGGGGCAATCAAATTGGTACTCAATTTGTTGCCAGAGAGTTAATTATCAGCCGCCGCCAACGCTATCGGATTGACGGAAATTCAGGAGTTATTACCAGAACAGAAAGAGTCCAAAAAGGTGCTGGCACAGGTTCATTAGCCCAAGGTGCAGCATTGGGTGCAGCAGCAGCAGCAGCACTAGCAGGCATTACCGGCGACAAAGCGATCGCCACTGAAGAAGTATTGGGAGGTGCTGGGATCGGCGCTTTAGCTGGTGTCTTGTTGGGGCGGCGCAGCGTTGACGTGATCGTGATTCGCCCGGAACAAGATTTGGCAGTGAGATTGCGATCGGACATCGTACTCCGCTAATATTGGGATCTTCCGATTAATTATTTGCAGTAAAACATTGTCGATCGCTAACTTGTGGTCTCCCGATAATTGGCTAGGCATACTGTTAAGGTTGTGCCTAGCCATGTTTGTTGGCGGAATTATTGGATGGGAGCGCCAACTCAGACACAAACCAGCGGGTTTGAGAACTCATATGCTAGTAAGTATGGGTTCTGCACTGTTTGTTTTAATACCGCTGTCAATGGGTCAACATGAAAACGGACGAGATTCTGTAGAGCGCGTAATTCAAGGCATTGCTGCCGGGATTGGGTTTTTGGGAGGCGGAGAAATCCTGCGGCAAAGTCAACAAGAAATAGGCAAAGTAGAAGTTCACGGACTCACCTCTGCGGCCGCTATTTGGGTATCAGCAGCTTTAGGAACGGCGGCCGGATGCGGGTTGTGGCAACTGGCATTAATTGGCGCTTTAATGTCGCTGTTTGTTCTAAGAGTAATTAAAGAGTTAGAGCGTCAGAGTCGCAAATAGTCTCAGTTATTATATAATGTTTGGTAAAGTAACCGTTATAAAGTTTGTAGTGACGACCCAAGTCCGAAGTAGTTTTATCAGGACTTTAGCCCTCACTACCAACCAATTTGATGGGGTCGATTGAGGGTACATAATATTAGCTGTTTCATACCAAGTCCAGTTAATCACCGATCGTAAATTGTTGCCCCTCATCCAAGTCAGACCTGTATAGGTGATAAAAAAGTAGCTCAAATGCTCGAAATATCTGTTTCCGGCGAGTGATGTTTTTATTTGATAGGTAATTAATAATAAATAACATCTCAAGAGTAATCCTCAACCGTTACGACACAAACACGTTGACTACACCTTGATATGTCCGATCGTCCAAGCCTTGCCTTTGAGGACTCAAGTCCTCACTACCAACTTGAATATTGATTTAAATTTAATTGGATTTCGATCGATACCGATCGAACCCACTTAGCAAAATTTTTAAAATTAATGAATTTAGGATAAAGCTGAACACCATTTAAATATCATATAAACCTGTTTTTTGCCGATAAATTAATATTTATCGCGTCAGATGATTGAATAAAGTTGATTAATTTATTTCCTGAAAATTAGACACTCTTATCGATTCCAAGGACTCTTGCCTCACGCGACCCGCCATCGCAGCTAACTGCAAGCTCATAAAAGCATTCAAATCTTCTAAATCACACTTAGCTGACGAAAAAATCTGCTGCATTTCATTTTCCGCTTCCAGACTCAGATATCCAGCGGCAATAGCTTGTTTTACAACTTCACGAATCTGCACGATCGAAATGTCCCTTACTAAATTTGCACCCATCAAAAGCCAACTAATTACTAACAGGAAGTTTTAGAGGCTGTCTCGCCAAACATTTCAAATTGTCTCAGCTCGCGAGACTCTTGTTTCACTCCTCCGGACATAGCTGCTAGTTGCAGAGCCATAAAAGCATTTAAGTCTTCCAGCTCATACTTGGTAGTAGTTAACATCCGCCGCAGTTGATTTTCGGCTTCAATAGTGAGATAGCCTAGGGTCAGAGCTTGTTGGGCGAGGTCGCGAATCAGTACCATAACACTTCTGGGTTTTATTGCTTGAAGTTTCAGTATCAACCGTTTTAAGCGAATCGGCAGTGACGGCTATTGCTCGATTGGTGTGACATTGTTAAAGGCTAGCGGTGACAGCCGGAGTCGCAGAGTGTGACTAAGTATTTGCACGGATGTGACGGCGATCACGCGGGGGAGGGGGGAGTCGGAGTGGGGGAGGGGGGAGTCGGAGAGTGTCCGGGTGGTGGAGTCGGAGAGTGTCTGAGTGGGGGAGTGTCCCAGTGGGAGCATTTTTCTTCTTCCCTCGAACTAATGGCTAATGACTAATGACTAATGACTAATGACTAATGACTACTGCCTTGTACCTTCAGAAGACGCTCAACGTCTATAATCAGCAAGTTAAATATTTACTGCAAGACATATGGAACCAGTTCATAAAGATTTGCTACAACAAATAGCCCGACTATCGGAAACTTATGCTAATTTGGCCGATCGCCTTTCCCAAGCAGCCAAACAACTGCAAGACTCGGGCCTTCCTCCCTCTGACAGCTTGCTGCAAGAAGTAGCCACCTACAGCCGCAACTTTGCCACAGTCCAAAAACAAGCTCTCGAACTCAACAAATCCACGATCGCGCCGGGGGAAATTGCTTCCCTCAAAGACATTCAAAACTTAGTCGAGACTGTAGCAGCTTCCGAAGGTAAAGCAGAAATTCGCGACGCAGCTTTGAAAGTTATCGATCGAGTATTGGCGATCGCCCACCGCGAACAAAGCGACTTCGCGCCCTTACAATCAGTTCATGCCAAAGCCCGCGAACTGCACCGCGCGATTTCCGAATCAACTCCAACTCAACTGCATTCAGACGCTGAATCTTTAGTCAGCGGCAAGCACCCAGTTTCAGCAGTGCTCGCCCTGGTGGAACAGCAAGACAAATTAGACGACGAACAGTGGGTCATCCTCGAAGAAACAGTCAGCGCCGCTTTTGGCAAACAAATAGCTGTCGCCATTTCCAGAGGCAAATTAACCATTGCTGAGATGGTAAAAGCAGCACCTGCTAAAGTCGAACCCGCATTGAAAGCAGCGCCAGAACCAAAAATCAGCGCCCAACCCTTACCCGAAGTGATTATCATTCCGTCGGGAAATGTTGCGCCGAAACAAGTTGCAGTTGCGCCACAGATCCAAATTTTGGAATCCCCCGCACCTTCGGCCCCCATGCACGAGGTGATTATCGTTCCCAGCGTCGAAGTACCTCAGTCCCTCCAGACAACCGGCTCCGGGAACATTGTTTTTGGCGCACCTCGCAACATTCAACAGGCTCCTGTAGAGGGCGCTTTGGGAATCAAAGTTTTGGCGCACATTCAGGGAATTGGCGATCGAACTTTCGGTGCTCAAGAATACGCGGGTACTAAAGCTCAAGGGCGCCGCGTCGAAGGATTTCAAATTAATATCGATCCTCCAATTCCCGGCTTAAATGTCGAGTACATGGCTCACGTCGAAGGTGTTGGCGATACTCCTTGGCTCAGCGAAGGAGAATTGGCTGGTTTTCGGGGTCAAGCGAAACGAATTGAAGGATTTGCAGTGCGGTTGAGCGGGCCGCAAGCTGATAAGTACGACGTATTTTATAGCGCTCACATTCAGAATATCGGCGACACCGATGTGTCCTCCAACGGCGAATATTGCGGCACTCGCGGCAAAGCTTTGAGAATCGAGGGCATCAAAGTTTGGATCGCGCCGTCTGCGAGTTCCCAAACAGCGGCGCCTGTGGGTTTAAAAGTGTTGGCGCACATTCAAGGAATTGGCGATCGAACTTTTAGCGATCGAGAATATGCCGGCACACGCGCTCAAGGCCGCCGCGTGGAAGGATTTCAAATTAAAATAGAACCTCCCGTTGCCGGTTTAAATTTGCAGTACATGGCTCACGTTGAAGGAGTTGGCGACACTGCTTGGATATCGGAAGGCGAGCTAGCTGGCTTCCGGGGCAAAGCGAAGCGCATTGAGGGATTTGCCGCGCGGCTGACTGGACCGCAAGCTGATAAATACGACGTATTTTATACGGCTCACATTCAGAATGTAGGCGATACTCCGGTTACTGCTAACGGTCAATATTGCGGCACTCGCGGCAAAGGTTTGAGGGTTGAGGGGATGACGATTTGGGTTGAGGCTAAGGGGTAATAACGATAAATGAATGGAAAATTTTAAATTGTATTTTCCATTCATTAAATACTCGAATAACTAGGGTGCGTCAATTCACATTATTTGCGCCACAAACTAACAATCTCCAAGCTGATGCACCGCTCGATAATATCATGTTCGGCTAATCACTTGTCATTGTTCGCGATCGTGTCGCAATCTCAGATGGTGGCAAGTGCTTCGCTGCACTGCGTGCGTTCCGCTCGCAATGACAAATTATAACTAATTTACCGGACATGATATAAATGGTGCGTCAGAATTCGATTTTTCATACTTCTTAAAAATCTCTAATCTGACGCATCCTACCGCTGACGCACCAGCCAATAAACGGTGCGTCCGAACGATATTTTATACTTTCTGTGGTTATTCAAAATCCAAAAATTGACAGCAATATGTCTCTTAGACCATTTCAGCTTGAATTTTTTTGTTGATTTCGGAGCGATTCAGTTCCCTGTTGCGGATGGTATGCGCGATATCGAATCCAGCCCAAATAAACATTCCGAGGACGATCGCACCAATAAAATATCCCATAGCTTTCTTTAAAGGTTGAGGTTGCCTGTAGCTAATCTAGCGCAGCGATTGCCAGCAGACAGGATGCAAATCATTGCTGTTGAGTGCGGATGTCAGCCTGTTATAGCAGATGTTGAAGGCTTTAGTTATTCTTGAGAGAAGAAAGTCGATCGTCAACAAAATATTAAGCAATTTTCACATTTACAGGCTGTGGAATTACACGGTTGCTGAACGGGAAATGCTCTTGAGCGAATGTATCCGTAAAATGTATAAATGATACTTTACAGCGCGGTAGAGTTTGAGTTAACATCGGCTGAGCCGATAAAATATTGCACCCCCAAAAACCAAACATTCAGATACACGCTAGCGAGAATTTTACCGTGATTTTACGGTGCTTGGGGATCAATAGTTATTTAAAAAAGCCTTAAAAATCCGGCTACAGTTGCTCACAAGTCTTTTCTATCAATACTTACATATAAATATGTCATTGCCAGCAGACGATCGCCCGCAATCCGCAACTACTGATAGTGAATCTTCCTATCAACTTTCACCGATACAGCAAGGGATGTTGTTTGACAGCCTTTCGGGTCAACAATCAGGGATAGACATCGAACAAGCGATCTGTAGTATTCGGGAAAATTTGAATGTTTCAGCTTTCATCAAAGCTTGGCAGCAAATAGTGCAGCGGCATCCAATCTTGAGAACCAGCTTTTCTTGGTCAGGTAAAGAAGTTCCCCTGCAAATGGTACATCACCAAGTTGAACTCCCAAGTGTTGAGCAAGACTGGCGCAATTTGTCGGAGGGCGATCGTGCAAACCAACTCGCAACCTATTTGGAAGCCGATCGCCTGCAAGCCTTTGATCTCACTCAACCTCCGCTGATGCGTTTGGCTTGGTTCCGCTGGTCGGAAACTGAGTACAAACTCATCTGGACTTATCACCACATTTTGCTTGACAGTACCTCGGCAGTTATTGTTTTGCAAGAAGTTTTTACCTTGTATGAATCTTTAATGGCCGATCGACCATTAGAATTAAAACCGCCCCGCTGCGATCGAGATTGCATCGAGTGGAAGCAGCCAGACATCTCGAAAGCAGAAACATTCTGGAAACAATACTTAAGCGGTTTCAGCGCTCCTACCCCTCTGGTTGGCGATTTTTCAAGGGCGGGCAAGATGCCCGTCCCACCAGGAAATTCATCAGTTGTTGAACAGGTATCTGACCTGTTCCTGACACCAACAGAAAATTTATCAGCAGAACCAGAAATCCGGCTTTCTAGCACCGTAACCGCAGCCTTAAACTCCCTAGTTCAAGAACACAAACTAACCATAAATACCCTGCTGCAAGGAGCGTGGGCTTTACTTTTGAGCCGCTGTTCCGGTTCTGAAGATGTAGTATTTGGAACTATTTGCAACAGCCGATCGCAGAATCGAGAAAACGCAGAATCAGCGGTAGGATTATTCATAAATACTTTGCCATTTCGGGTAATTGTATCTCCCGATTTACCAGCGATCGACTGGCTCAAACAACTGCAAACTCAGTGGACGGCATTTCAAGAATACCGGAACGTGCCGCTGGCAAAAACTCAAGAATGGAGCGAGATTCCCCGCGGCACAGCTTTATTTGAAAGCCTGCTAGTGGTTGAAAAATCTCACATTAACTCTGCCTTGCAAGCTCTGGGCGGCAACTGGCAAAACCGAGAATTTCAGCTTTTGGAACAGACAAGTTTTCCCCTAACTGTTTACGCATACGGGGGAACCGAACTGCTGTTGAAAATTGCGGGCGATCGCCAGCGGTTCGATCCGATCGCCATTACCAGAATGTTGGGACACCTGCAAACTTTGCTAGAAAGTATAGCCGCGAATCCCCAGCAGAAAATCAGCAAATTGTCAATGCTGACAGCAGCCGAACTTGCTCAGTTGCTGGAGTGGAACCAAACTCAAGCAAATTATCCGCAAGACAAATGCGTTCACCAATTATTTGAAGCACAAGTCGATCGATCGCCCGATGCCATTGCCGCCGTTTTTTCCCAAAATCTCCAACAGCAACTCACCTACCTGGAACTCAATTCCAAAGCCAATCAACTAGCCCATTACTTGCAGCAATTAGGCGTCGGGCCCGATGTTTTAGTAGCTATTTGCATGGAACGTTCCTTAGAAATTGCGATCGCCGTTTTAGGCGTTCTCAAAGCAGGCGCAGCTTACGTTCCCCTCGATCCAGCCTACCCCCAAGAACGGCTGACCTTCATGTTAGCCGACACCCAAGCTCCGGTTATCCTCACTCAATCTCACTTAGTATCGGGGCTGCCCGCACATCAAGCCCGCGCCGTTTGCTTGGACGCAGACTGGGAAACAATCAGCAGTCAAAGCACGGAAAACCCAGCTAGCAGCGTCTCTCCCCAAAATTTAACTTATACAATATATACATCAGGTTCCACCGGTAAACCCAAAGGAGTTCCCCTCCCGCACCGCGCCTTAGTCAACCTAATTGCGTGGCAACTGCAAAACTCCAGCCTTGAAGGCGCAGCCAAAACCCTGCAATTTGCATCTCTCAGCTTCGATGTCTCGTTTCAAGAAATGTTCTGTACTTGGTGTGCCGGCGGCACCCTCGTTTTCATCACAGAAGAAATCCGGCGAGATGCCCAGAGTTTGTTGCAGCTAATCGACAAACAAAAGATTCAAAGACTATTTCTTCCTTTTATCGCCCTGCAACACTTAGCCGAAGCAGCCGATACCTATCAGCTAATACCGAAATCCCTGCGCGAAGTAATCACCGCCGGCGAACAGTTGCAAGTCAACCGTTACATAGCCAGTTTCTTTCAGCAGCTAGAAAATTGTACCCTGCACAATCAATACGGCCCCTCCGAGAGCCACGTTGTTACAGCTTATACCCTCGCAGGCCCGCCCGGAGATTGGCCCGCACTGCCTCCGATCGGCCGCCCTCTTGCCAACACGCAGATATATTTGTTACAAAAAGATGGTGAGCCTATACCTTTAGGAGTAGCGGGAGAACTATACATCGGGGGCATTTGTTTAGCGCGGGGTTATCTCAACCGCCCGGACTTGACTGCTGAAAAATTTATTCCCAACCCTTTTCGACAAAATAAAAGACTCACGATCGAGGATGAAGAAGATCGCCTTTACAAAACAGGAGATTTAGCCCGCTACCTGCCCGACGGTAACATCGAGTACATCGGGCGGATTGACGGCCAAGTCAAAATTCGCGGCTTCCGCATAGAGTTGGGAGAAATCGAAACCGCACTGGCAAAGCATCGCGCCGTCAAACAAGCTGTGGTGCTGGCGCGGGAAGACGCACCGGGGGACAAACGACTGGTTGCATACATAGTGGCCAATCCAGAGGAGCAATTGGCAATAGCCGACCTCCGCCGTTACCTGCAAGGGCAACTCCCAGATTACATGGTGCCTGCGGTGTTTGTGAATGTTGAGGCGATGCCGAAGACGCCCAGCGGGAAAATCGACCGCCGCGCCCTGCCGGCACCTGACTCGCAGCGACAAGAACAGTCCCAGAGTTACGCTGCACCGCAAAGCGAGTTGGAGCTTTTGCTGGCGGGTGTTTGGTCTAAGCTGCTGAAGCTCGATCGCGTCGGCATTCACGACAATTTCTTCGAGATTGGAGGCAATTCTTTGATGACGCTGCAAGTCGCAGTCCAAGTCCGAGATCTGCTAGCTAAAGACTTACCGGTTGTCAAATTGTTCCAGCACCCGACGATCGCCCAATTGGCAAATTATTTAAATCAGGGACAGACTGCAAGCCCATCTAACAACAAATTTCAAGACAGGGCCGATCGGCAAAAAGCTGCTTTTAACAGACAGAAGCAATCTACCAAAAAACGTTAATTTAATGACTAATTCCCAAGAAAACCCAGAACTTGACGGGATTGCGATTATTGGCATGGCGGGCCGCTTTCCCGGTGCTGCCAGTGTCGGTGAATTGTGGCAGAATTTGTGCGGCGGGGTTGAGTCCACAACGTTGTTCGACGACGCCGAACTAGACCCCAGTATTGACCCCAATCTCAAACAGGCTCCGAATTACGTCAAAGCTAGAGGAATTCTTGACGGTGCCGATCGCTTTGACGCAGCATTTTTCGGGGTGAGCACCCGCGAAGCCGAAATTACCGACCCGCAGCAGCGCGTTTTTTTAGAAATCGCTTGGGCCGCCTTAGAAAATGCAGGCTGCGATCCGAATACCTTCAACGGCTCGATCGGAGTCTACGCCGGCACGGGCAACAATACTTATTTTCCCAACAACATCGCCGGACGATCGGATGTAATTTCCCGCGCGGGCGAGTTTCAGGTGATGGTAGCCAATGAAAAAGACTACATTGCTACCCGCACATCTTACAAGCTGAATCTCAAAGGGCCGAGCGTCAGCGTGCATACCGCTTGTTCTACATCATTAGTTGCAGTTTGTCAAGCTTTTTATGCTTTGATGAGCTATCAATGCGATTTAGCCCTGGCCGGCGGGATATCAATTACGGTGCCCCAAAATAGCGGTTATTTGTATCAAGAAGGGGGGATGTTCTCCAGCGACGGACACTGCAAACCTTTCGACGCCAAGGCTGAAGGAACCGTGTTCGGCAACGCAGCAGGGGCAGTTGTCCTCAAGCGTTTGGAAGAAGCGATCGCCGACAGAGATACAATCTATGCCGTAATTCGCGGAGTGGGGCTCAATAACGACGGGGCAGCCAAAGTCAGCTTTGCCGCACCCAGCGTAGACGGGCAAGCAGACGCGATCGCGATGGCGCACGCGATGGCAGACGTCAATCCCGAAACCATATCCTACGTCGAAACCCACGGCACGGCAACCCCCCTGGGCGATCCGATCGAAATAGAAGCGCTGACTCAGGCTTTTGCTCTGAAAACCGCAGCCAAACAATTTTGCGCGATCGGCTCCGTCAAAAGCAACTTCGGACACACGATCGCCGCGGCGGGAGTCACAGGGCTGATCAAAACAGCTTTAGCCCTCAAACACCAGCAAATACCCGCCACTCTGCACTTCGAGCAACCGAATCCAGCCATTGATTTTGCCAACAGCCCCTTCTACGTCAACGCCGAACTCTCGGAATGGAAAGCCGGCAAAACGCCCAGAAGAGCCGGAGTCAGTTCGTTTGGCGTCGGCGGCACCAACGCTCACGTTGTCCTCGAAGAAGCGCCCGCACTGGAACCGTCAAGTCCTTCTCGCCCGCGGCAGTTACTGCTGCTGTCGGCGAAAACTCAATCTGCTTTGGACGCAGCTACCGCAAATTTGCGATCGCACCTCGCCCAAAACCCGGAGATCGATCTCGCCGATGCTGCTTACACCCTGCAAACCGGGCGGCAAGCCTTCAATTACCGCCGTTTCGCCGTTTGCAGCGATCGCGCCGATGCCGTGCAGGTACTCGAATCGCTGCCGCCGCTGCGTACAGCAACCCGCTGCGCCGAATCCAGAAATCCGGCAGTAATCTTCATGTTTCCGGGACAAGGGTCGCAATACGTCAATATGGGCTTGAATTTGTACGAATCCGAGCCTTTATTCCGCGAAACAGTCGATCGCTGCGCCGAAATTTTGCAGCCGCACCTCGGCCGAGATTTGCGGAAAGTCCTGTATCCCGGCAGCGATGAAGCGACAGCAGCCGAATCGCTGCGCCAAACTTTCTTGACTCAGCCTGCGATATTTACCGTAGAATACGCGCTTTCCAAGCTGTGGCAGAGTTGGGGCGTCACTCCCCAAGGTGCGATCGGGCACAGCATCGGCGAATTTGTGGCGGCAACTATCGCAGGCGTGTTTTCCCTTGAGGATGCCTTGATGTTAGTGGCAGCGAGGGGGCGCTTGATGCAAGATTTGCCGGGGGGTTCGATGCTGTCGGTGCGGTTGCCGGCGGCGCAAGTCGAGGGGCGGTTGAGTGCAGATTTGGCAGTGGCTGCGGTGAATGCGCCGGATTTGTGCGTGGTTTCCGGGCCGACGGAGGCGATCGCACTTTTTCAGCAGCAACTAGAAAGCGAAAGCGTTGTCTGCAAACAACTGCATACTTCCCACGCTTTTCATTCGCCGATGGTAGATTCGATCGTCGAACCTTTCGCCGAATATGTCAAAAAAGTGCAGTTGTCAGCGCCAACTATCCCATTTGTTTCTACTGTAACTGCTAGTTGGATAACAGCGGAACAAGCAACAGATCCGATGTATTGGGCGCGGCATTTGCGGGCGACAGTGCGTTTTGCCGACGGGATAAAAGAGCTTTGGCAAGATCCGAACCGGATACTTTTGGAAGTCGGGCCGAGAACAACGGCTGCTACTTTAGCTCGCAAACAAGCCAAAGATTTGAAAAAACAAGTTGCCATTTCTTCCCTCGGCGACAGCCCTGAAAATCAAACTGAATGGGCGGCTTTGTTGAGTGCAGCCGGACACCTTTGGCTTTGCGGAGTATCGATCGACTGGCAGAGCTTTTATCAAGAGGAAACGCGCGATCGCCTTCCCTTGCCAACTTATCCGTTCGAGAGCAAGCGTTTCTGGATCGAACCAAAAGTGTCAGAGGGCAAGAGTGAAATAGTGGAGGAATTGCCCGCTTCTCAATTACCAATTACCACTTCCCAGTTACCAACTACCAATTCCCAATTACTGATGCCAAATTTACAGGTTGAAACCCAACAAGCAGCGCGCAAATACAGACTTATCCCTGTAATTAAAAACATCCTAGAAGAAACTTCTGGCGAGGATTTAGGCAGTGTTGATGAGGACTTAACTTTCCTAGAAATGGGTTTAGATTCTCTATCTTTAACTCAAGTTGCGCTGAATTTGCAAAAAGAATTTAGCATCAAAATTACCTTTCGCCAGCTATTAGAAACTTTTCCCACTCTCGGCACTTTATCTGAATTTATCGATGGTGCTCTGCCGCCGGAGGTTTTGCCTGCAACTCCTGCCGTCCAACAAGCCGCGCCCGCACCAGCACCCGCACCGGCGATCGCACCGACAGCAGCACCTCCTGCGCCCATTGCCACTCCCGTTGCAGTCAGCGCCCCTGTAAATCTGCCCTTACCCAGCCCGGGGCCTCAAATTTTGAATCCCGTACAGTCTGGCAATCTCGAATACCTGATCGGGCAGCAGTTGCAAATTATGTCGCGACAGCTAGAACTGTTGGGCGGCGCTGGTTTGGTTCCCGCACAGCCGGCACCGACAACTAACGGTCAAGTTATGCCGCAGCCGCCGGCACCCGTTCAAAATATCCCTCCATCCCAGACTAACGGCAGCGCGATCGCACCAACAGCAGCACCAACAGCAGCACCAACAGCAGAACCAACAGCAGAAGCAAAAAAGGTGTTCGGTGCCGCCGCCCGCATCGACACCTCCGATCGCGACGGATTAACTCCGTCGCAATCAGCATATTTAGAAACATTTGTCAAACGATATACGGCGCGAACTCAGAAATCCAAACAGTACACTCAGACTCACCGCCACCACCTCGCCGATCCGCGGGTAGTTTCGGGGTTTAACCGGACGATGAAAGAGTTGGTTTATCCGATCGTGGTGGGGCGATCGTCCGGTTCTAAACTTTGGGATGAAGACGGTAACGAGTATGTAGATTTAACCAACGGTTTCGGGTCGAACTTTTTCGGATATTCGCCTGCATTTATTACAGAAGCGATCGCAGCCCAAATGCAGCGCGGGTATGAAATCGGCCCGCAAACACCGCTAGCCGGGGAAGTTGCCGAGCTCGTGTGCGAGATGACAAAACACGATCGCGCCGCCTTCTGCAACACGGGTTCTGAGGCAGTTTTGGGCGCAATGCGCCTAGCCCGCACCGTCACTGGCAACAGTACGATCGTCATGTTTACGGGCGACTATCACGGGATTTTCGATGAAGTAATCGTGCGCGGCACCAAAAAACTGCGATCGCTCCCCGCAGCACCGGGCATTCCTCAATCCGCTGTTGACAATACCCTGATCCTCGACTACGGCGAACCCGAATCCCTGGAAATCCTCAAAGCGCGGGCGGGCGAGTTTGCAGCCATCATGGTAGAACCGGTACAAAGTCGCCGTCCCGACTGGCAACCGCGAGAATTCCTCCACGAAGTGCGCCGGATTACCGAACAAGCCGGTTGCGCCTTCATTATGGACGAAGTGATTACCGGATTCCGAGTTGCACCGGGCGGCGCCCAAGAATATTTCGGCGTACAAGCGGATATCGGCACCTACGGCAAAGTCGTCGGCGGCGGGATGTCGATCGGGGTAATCGCGGGCAAATCAGCCTGGATGGACGCTTTAGACGGCGGTTTTTGGCAGTTCGGCGACGACTCGTTCCCGGAAGTAGGCGTTACCTATTTTGCAGGGACTTTTGTGCGCCATCCCCTGACTTTAGCAGCCGCCAAGGCATCCCTAGAATATTTGAAACGGGGCGGGCCTTCATTGCAGCGCGATCTCAATGCCAAAACCGACAAATTCGTTGCAGAATTGAACGCCATGTTCGATCGAGAGCAAGCACCTTTCACAGTTAAAAACTTTGGTTCCCTGTTCAAAATCACCTACCCGCAAGATTTTACTCATGGAGAACTGCTGTTTTACTCGCTGCGGGAAAAAGGAATTCACATTTGGGATCACCGCCCGTGTTTTCTGACGCTAGCGCATTCCGACGCAGATATTGCTTTTGCCAAGGAAGCATTTAAAAACAGCATTGCCGAATTGCAGTCAGCCGGATTTTTGGCCGCTCCGTCTGGCGGGACTGTTCCGGCGATCGATTTCCACAAAAATGGCAATACAAATGGATCGAAATCGTCAACTGTTTTCGCAAGCAATTCTCCTGTACCCGGTGCCAAATTAGGGCGAGATCCCAATGGCAATCCAGCTTGGTATATCGCAGATCCAGAGCGTCCAGGAAAACATTTACAAGTAGGAGATAGTTTATCAAATTGACGGTTAGGGTTGGTAATTAAATCCTGTAGGGGCGGGTTTTACAAACCATCTATAGGTAAGACAAATAATCTCGCAAACCCGCCCCCACCCAACGGTAAATCTCAATCTACCTGTAGGGGCGGGTTTGACCAACAATAATTACCTCAGACCAACAACCTCGCAAACCCGCCCCACGAACACGATAAATCTCTTCAAATCGGCAATGAATTTCAACTAACCAACACAGGAAAAATCAAAATGCTCCAAACAGCAAAAACTATTCAAGTAGACCGCCGCACAGGTCTGACTCACGCGGAATTTGTCAGGGAGTACCGCAATCCTGGCAAACCAGTTATTTTCACGGATTTATCAAAAGATTGGCCTGCCAAAACGAAATTTACGCCGGAGTATTTTCAAGAAAGATTTGGCGATCGAGAAATTGAAATAGGTGGTAAAGTTTACACGCTCAACAAATTGTTCGATTTGCTCAAGAATTCCACAAAAGAGAATCCGGCTCCCTATCCTTTCAAACTAAATGTTCGCAAAGATTTTGCCGATTTAGAACCCGATATTTCTCCCAGACCGAGTATTGCCACACCCGATCGCACGCACAGCAGCTTAATCCCAAAGATGCTGCTAAATGATTTGTACGACTTAGAAATATTCTTCGGCGGGCCGGGCGGAGAATTTCCTTATTTGCACTACGATTTTCTCGGGCTTTATGCGTATATCAATCAAATTTACGGGGAAAAAGAATTTACAATTTTTCCGCCGGAGCAGCAAAAGTATCTTTACCCAAAACCAGGTTCTCCTTGGCTATCTGAGATTGAGAACCATCACAATCCCGACTTAAAAAAATATCCGCTTTTGGCTGAAGCTACGCCAATAACTATTACAATTTCAGCCGGTGAAACCCTATTTATTCCCTGCGGCTGGTATCACACGGCAAGGTCGCTGACTTTAACAATTTCCGTAGCATTTGACCAACTTTGCGAATCAAATTGGAAATTTTTTACGAACGAATGTTGCATCCCCAGGGGCAACAATTCGGTCAAAGCCAAGATGATTAATGCTTATCTGACTGGTGCAGGTGCTTTGTTGAGTGCTCGCGAAAGATTGATGGGGACGGAGTAATACATTTGGGTTCGTTAGACATCTCCAACAAATAATCTCAAACTGTTTGATTTGATAGATGTAAGGGTTAGGCTTTCCTCGCTTGGTTGGAGGGTGAAGCACTTGGGCATAAAACAATAGTTTGTCTCCCTGCTTTGTCGCCCCTCGCCGTACCCCCTACATCTGTCACTTAAATTTATTTAGTTGTGTACTACTGTTAATAGCCCATGAAAATAGCCGCAGATTTACAACCGAAACTAACTGCTGTAGACTTCGATCCTTTCGCAGGCGGAGAACTTTTTGCTTGCGTACCCGCGACGGAATCGCAAAAAGAAATCTGGATTGCCGTGCAAATGGGAGACGAGGCAAATTGTGCTTATAACGAGTCGATGTGTCTGCGATTGCAAGGAAACCTCGACATTCAATCTCTCCGATTTTCCATTCAGGAATTAGTGCAGCGGCACGAGGCGCTGCGGGCAACATTTAGCCCTGACGGATCGACTCTTTGTATTGCGTCGTCGATCGAACTCGACATTCCGGTGATCGACTTGTCAAGTGTGGACGATCGCGATCGCGAATCGAAATTAGCTTATTTGCGCAGCCAAGAAGTCGATCGCCCTTTCCATCTAGTGCGCGGGCCGCTGTTTCGCAGTCAAATTATTAAGCTGCAAGAGCAGGAACACATCGTGATTCTCACCGGCCACCACATCATTTGCGATGGCTGGTCTTGGGGCATACTATTCCCGGATTTGGGAGCAATTTATTCTGCCAAAAAGCAAGGGTTAGCTGCCAATCTTCCACAGCCAGAAAGTTTTATAGAATACGCAGCTTCACAAGAAGAAAACTCAACAACAACCGAAATTATTGAGGCTGAAAAGTATTGGTTAGAACAGTTTTCAGGCACAATTCCGGTGCTAGATTTGCCGACAGACAGAGCGCGACCTGCTTTGAGAACTTACCAGGGTTCGCGGGAAGATTGGGAACTCAATCCAGATTTGGTTGCTAACCTCAAGCGCCTCGGGAAAAAAGCAGGGTGCAGTTTTTTTACAACTCTCTTTGCTGCATTTGAAGCTTTTATGTACCGCTTGTGCGGGCAAGAGGATTTGGTTGTCGGAATGCCGGCGGCGGGACAACTGGTTGGAGGAAAAGACAAGCTTGCGGGACACTGCGTGAGCTTGTTGCCGCTGCGCACCCGCATTAACGAGGAACAATCTTTTAGAGATTATTTGCGATCGCGCCGCACGGCAATTTTAGATGCTCTCGACTGCCAGCAGATTACCTTCGGTACTTTGGTAAAAAAACTAGCAGTGCCGCGGGACTTCAGCCGCATTCCGCTAGTGCCTGTAACTTTTAATCTGGACGTGCAGCTTGCAGAAGAGCAACTTAATTTTGACGGTTTTGAAGCTGAAGTTTTCTCGAATCCGAGAACTTCGGAAAACTTTGAATGGGCAGTGAATGCCAGCGAAACAAAAAACAAACTCGTGCTGGAGTGCCAGTACAATACAAACTTATTTGATGCTGCGACAATCCGCCGCCGCATGGCTGAATTTGAGGTGCTGTTAGAGGGGATAGTTGCTAATCCAGAGCACCCGCTGAAAAACTTGCCAATTTTGACGGCAGCGGAACAGCAACAGCTATTAGTTGAATGGAATAACACTCAAACAAATTATCCCGAATCTGCCTGCATTCACCAACTATTTGAAGTTCAAGCAGAACAAACTCCCGACGCTGTAGCCGTAGTTTTTGGAGAGCAACAGCTAACCTACCAACAGCTAAATTGTCGCGCCAATCAACTCGCACATTACTTGCAAACTTTGGGGGCTGGCCCGGAAGTTTTAGTGGGCATTTGTTTGGATCGATCTATGGATGCGATCGTCTCGCTTTTGGCTGTTCTCAAAGCAGGCTCGGCTTACTTGCCCTTAGACCCCGCTTATCCCAAAGAGCGGCTGGATTTCATGCTGTCAGACGCCCAAATATCGGTGCTTTTGACTCAGCAGCACCTAGTAGAAAAACTTCCCGACTGCGGAGCAAAAGTAATTTGTCTGGATGCGGCGCAGCAGGAAATAGACGCACAAAGTGAGATAAACCCAGCCAGTCTCGCTAATGCAGACAATCTAGCTTATGTAATGTATACTTCTGGTTCGACAGGCAAGCCCAAAGGCGTTTGCGTCGTCCACCGGGGCGTAGTGCGGTTAGTCAAAGACACTAATTTCGCCAGCCTCACCGCAACAGAAGTATTCCTGCAACTTGCTCCGATTTCCTTCGACGCCTCGACTTTGGAAATTTGGGGAGCGCTGCTCAACGGGGCGCAACTGGCGGTATTCCCTCCCGGCAGCCCATCTTTGGCAGAGTTGGGAGAGGCGATTCGCTTATACAATGTGACAATTTTGTGGCTGACAGCCGGACTGTTTCACTTGATGGTGGACGATCGCATTGAGGATTTAAAGGGTGTGCGCCAACTGTTGGCAGGCGGTGACGTTTTATCTGTTCCCCACGTCCAGAAGTTGCTGCGAGAAGTTCCAAACTGCAAATTAATTAACGGTTACGGGCCGACCGAAAATACGACTTTTACTTGCTGCGCGCCGATCGACTCTGCCAGTCAAATTAGCAATTCCGTTCCTATCGGGCGGGCGATCGCCAATACTCAAGTTTACATACTCGATCGGTATTTGCAGCCAGTGCCGATCGGCGTTCCGGGGGAATTGTATGCAGGCGGCGCAGGCTTGGCCAGAGGCTACCTCAACCGCCCCGATTTGACAGCGCAAAGGTTCATTCTCAATCCTTTCAACGATTTTAGATTGCCGATTTTAGATTTTAGATTGGGGAATGCTGGTGAGAAACTAGAGATTGCTGAAAGCCAAGAAGCATCTAATCATCCCAAATCAAATTGCCTTTACAAAACAGGGGATTTAGCCCGCTACCTGCCTGACGGTAACATCGAATACCTCGGACGCACCGACAATCAGGTAAAGATTCGCGGCTTCCGCATAGAGGTGGGAGAAATTGAGGCTGTACTCGCCGGACATCCAGATGTCAGCCAAGCGGCGATCGCAGTTCAGTTAGATGCTTCGGGCAACAAATGTCTCGCAGCTTATGCAGTTTCCCGCCCAGGTCAAATTCTCGCAGCCAGTACCCTGCGCAGTTTCCTGCAAGAAAGACTGCCAGACTACATGATACCTGCTGGGTTTGTCTTCCTCGACGCTTTGCCCTTAAACCCCAACGGCAAAGTAGACCGCCGCGCTTTGGCAACTCAAAAGTGGCAATCTAGCGACGCTGCGCCCAATGAAACAATTGCTGTTGCCCCCCGCGACAAGTTTGAAATCCAGGTGACAGAAATTTGGGAAAAAGTTTTAGGCATCAATTCAACGGGAATCAGGGACAATTTCTTCGAGGTGGGAGGACATTCCCTGCTAGCAGCACGCCTGTTAGCTGAAATTGAGAAAGTATTCGACAAAAAGCTGCCGCTGTCTGCTATTTTCCAATCGCCAACAGTTGAGCAATTGGCTGACATTCTCCGCGAACCTGAATGGTCTTCGCCTTCTCCGTCAATGGTCGTGATTCAACCGGGAACCGGAAGTTACAAACCGCCTCTGTTCTGCATCCACGTACTCGGCAGAGGATTGGAATTTTACCGTCCTTTAATGAATTATATCGATCCATCGCAGCCTGTTTTGGGACTGTCAAGCCAGATTATGGATGAAAAATTGGCTCCCCCCAATCGAGTTGAGGAATTGGCAGCTTATTACATAAAAGAAATGCAAACTTTCCAGCCGCACGGCCCTTATTTTCTCTTAGGAGTATCTTTTGGGGGGACGGTAGCTTTTGAGATGGCTCGGCAACTTCACGCTCTAGGTGAGAAGGTAGCTTTGCTGGGATTGTTGGACACTTACGGCCCGGCTACTTGCAAAAATTTCTCTGAGATTAATAAGAGTCAACGAGCGATGAAAGTTTTACGGCTCACGCCTGCTTTATTTATGAAGAAAGCGAAGAGCAATCTGATGGGAAAAATCCAGGATCTCACTTATATTCAGTGGAGAATTTTGTGCAAGTTGTACGGGGCGATCGGGCGTCCCTTGCCAATTTATTTGGAAAACTTCTCTCATGGGGAATTAAATAATGAGGCATTGAGACATTATGTAGCGGGAGTTTATCCGGGTCGGGCTTCTATTTTCAAGGCAGTTGAGAGTGCGGCCGCATTTGGTGCCGATCGCGAATTGGGTTGGGGTGGGGTAATTACGGGAGGAATAGAGGTGTACGACATTCCCAGCAACCACCTTGGGATGTTAAAAGAACCTCACGTTCGGATACTGGGGGAAAAATTGCAGGCTGCGGTCGCTCGGTTTCAGGGTAAAAATTTATGAGATTTTAACCGCAGATCGACACAGATAAACACAGATTTTATCTGTGTCGATCGAACTAATGATGCACCACGTGCAACAAGCCTTCTACGATAGGGGCGATCGCATTTGGAGCCGCCTTCGCACGCAAGCTGCAGATTCGGCGGCTTGCGAAGGCTGGATACGACACTCTCCAACAAAAAGCGCAAGCGTTGCATCTTCACCCTTCCAAAGCCGCCAACAGACACAGCAACAAAGCCTCCGTCCACTCGACTACAGCACCGTAAGTATCGCCCGTGTGACCGCCCAAACGGTGGTTAAACCAGGCTCCGGCAAAAATTCCGATCGCACTTCCCCCCAAAGCCATCCCCACCGCCAACAGCCACCGATCGCCCTCCAAGACAACTTGCACCACGCTCAAACTCAGCAGCAACAGCACCCCTGGGATAAAATCAAAAGGAGAATAAATCGATTCTTTGTGAAAAGCTCCTTTACCCTCGGCCCGGAGATAGGGATACCGGGCGATCGCCACCAGTTGGCCCCACCTCCCCCAACCGGCGACACCCATCAAAGCTAGCCATCGATAGTTATTCAAGTCCGAGAGAGCGGCAGTTTTCAGCAGCACGATCGCGATCGCAGCCATCGCTCCAAAGGCTCCTGTAACGCTGTCCCGCATGACTTCTAGCCTGCGCACGGGGTCTGGTACAGCCAGCCCGTCTGCCGCGTCCATAGCCCCGTCTAGGTGCAGCCCACCAGTAATGGCGATGCCCAACACTACCACTAAGGCCGATCGAGTCAGAGCAGGCATTCCCAACAACTGCAACCCAAT
Source organism: Microcoleus sp. Pol7_A1 (assembly GCF_036701085.1). Taxonomy (NCBI): domain Bacteria; kingdom Bacillati; phylum Cyanobacteriota; class Cyanophyceae; order Oscillatoriales; family Microcoleaceae; genus Microcoleus; species Microcoleus sp. Pol7_A1. The sequence continues at coordinate 24,093 of NZ_JAUBQD010000027.1, read as the reverse complement.
ATCCGCCAGTCCCAGCATCCCCCCAATCAAAAGCCCGATCGCCGGTGCCAAGCGAGCAATGCCCCGAAACTCCAAAGTCCAAGACATCGGCACCGGCAAACAAGTATAAAAAGCGACTGCGGCTGCGATGGCAGCGCCTTGATTCCGGAAAAAGCCGATCGTAGAGCGAACCAATTTATTATCCACCATAAGATAGAAAGTTTTTCATCTCGTATGCAGTTGTCAATCCCTTAGCGTGTGCCAGAATTGGAGCTGTAACACCCTAGTTTTTTGGATCGGGCATTCCTCCTGTCCGAGCTCTTTTCCCCGGAAAACCTCTGTCGGCAGCGATCCCGAAGCTCCCTATCTAAAATGACTAAACTCAAGATCCGCGTTTCCCTTCCCAAGAATTCTAGCTAACTCCCTGATTTCCAAGACGGGAACATAATACAACAGAGGCTTTTACTCCATGAGTCACGACCAATTGAATAACAGGGTAGTTGCTCCTTGCATCATCGATACAGGGATTGTCGTCAACAAACGCGATATCAAAAGATTGCTGTTTGATTTAGGACGTGTCCGCTACCTTCACATACAAGATGGCAAGATTTACAGCGAAGGGGAAGGTTATGTGCTCGAAGTCTTCGCCAACCCCCATCGTTCTACCCTGATTGCCAACCATGCGCTTTATTTGAACGTGTATAGTTTTGATTACCTCGAACTGAAACAGTCCCCTGAAGATGGTGCTTATTTTGACTTGATTCAAGACGGACGGCAGTTGCGCTTAATTCCCCTCTCCAATCCTTTGCAAGAGCAATTCGCCCGGAATTTAAATGCTGCGGCTTTGGATGCGGTTGTCGATCAGGTACTCTCAGGCAACTGGGATCTGCCATTGGATGAGGACGATTCCCCCTTTTAATCGTCAGTCAGTCGATTTTAGATTTTAGATTTTAGATTTTAGATTTACTTGCAGCATTGAATCTGGGAGTTAGAACTAAGGTCTAAAATTTTTTGCCCTCCACGACGATTGTCGGAAACTTGTATCCGTTTTTGGGCGGGGTCATGAGTTTTTTGTCGCGATGTCATCAACAATAGATTAGATAACACGGACGGCCGAGTAGCGGTTAACGATCGTCGGGGACTAATGACTGAAGACAACACGGGATTTTCTTTTAAATGTCAGGCTAATTGCAGCCATACCCAAGCGCGTGCAGGGGTTTTTTCCACTCCCCACGGTGTTGTGGAAACGCCTAAATTTATGCCCGTGGGGACGCTAGCTAATGTCAAAACTTTGACACCCGCACATCTTGAGGCTGCGGGTTCTCAAATGGTTTTGGCAAATACTTATCACTTGCATTTGCAGCCGGGGGAAGCGATTGTCGCAGGCGCCGGCGGATTGCATAAATTCATGGCTTGGCCGGGCCCGATTCTGACGGATTCGGGCGGCTTTCAGGTGTTTAGCTTGAGCCAAATGCGCCAGATTAGTGATGATGGGGTGACTTTTCGGTCTCCCCGCGATGGCCGCAGGATTAATTTGACGCCGGAACGATCGATCGAAATTCAGAATCAGTTGGGGGCCGATGTGATTATGGCCTTTGACGAGTGTCCCCCTTACCCCGCTACGCGGGAGGAGGTGGAGGCGGCAACAAATCGCACTTACCGCTGGCTGCAACGCTGCATTCAAGCTCACTCGCGCTCAGATCAAGCTTTGTTCGGCATTGTGCAGGGGGGTGTTTTCCCCGATTTGCGATCGCGCGCGGCGAACCAGTTGGTAGATTTGGATTTACCCGGTTACGCGATCGGCGGGGTTAGTGTCGGGGAATCGGGGGATTTGATCGCAGAGATTGTGAGGGTGACGGCGCCCCTGTTGCCGGCAAATAAACCGCGTTATTTGATGGGGATTGGGACTTATCGGGAAATGGCGTTGGCTGTGGCGAGTGGCGTAGATATGTTTGACTGCGTGATTCCGACTCGGCTGGGCCGCCACGGGACGGCTTTTGTGGGTGGGGAACGCTGGAATTTGAAAAATTCTCGGTTCCGGGAGGATTTTGCTCCCCTGGATGAGTCTTGTCCTTGTTATACCTGCCAAAAATTCAGTCGGGCTTATTTGGCACATTTGGCGCGGGCTAACGAAGTGCTGGGGTATACTTTGCTGGCGCTTCACAATGTGACGGAGTTGATTCGCTTTACTGGGAGGATGCGGGAGGCGATTTTGGCCGATAGATTTACTGAAGAGTTTGCTAGCTGGCTCGCACCAAGAGTCGATCGATCGTGATTGCCTTGGGTGAAGATATGCGACAATTATTAAAATTGTGTTGGATAGGTAGGTTGATTCATGGAAGCTGCATTACTCTTAGCAAAACTGCCCGAAGCTTATTCGATTTTTGAGCCTTTGGTTAATGTTTTGCCGGTCATTCCCGTATTTTTCTTGCTGCTGGCTTTTGTTTGGCAGGCCGCTGTCGGATTTAGATAAGTTTGATTTCATAAAAAGCAGGGGCAATTCACAAATTGCCCCTGCTTTTAGTTATTAAGTTTTGTTTCGTTCTTCTTTCTGGCTTCAGCCACCGCCGATCGCACTTTTGAAAGCCGGCCTTTCTGAGATCCGCTTGATGTAATCTACAACAGCCGGATAAGGACTGAGGTCTAGCTGTAGCACCATCGGAATGTAACCCAATATTGACCCGACTGCTGCGTCGGCGACGCCGAATTCATCACCCATTAAAAACGGCTGTTTCTCGAAGATTTGATTAAGCGGTGTTAACAAGCGGGGAGTTTCGCGATCGCGAGTTGCTTCTGTAAATATTCCCGGCCCGAGGCTGGCATTAGCAAACATGACCCACTGCACGATTTGAGCTTGCTGCTCCAAAGTCTCGGGCATTTTACCATGTTTTTGAGCTAAATACAGCAGAATTGCACCGGATTCCCAAAGTTTAAAATCTCCCTCAACAATTGCCGGTACTTGGCCGATCGGGTTAATTTCAAGATACTCTGGCTGCAAGTGTGCCCCTGCTGGCATATCTAGGGTGACGAATTCGTAGGGAACCGCTATTTCTTCTAGATACCACTTGACAATTGATGCCCTGCTGCGGGCTCCGCCGTAAAGTTTCAGCACGGAATTTTTATCCTTTAATGCAATATTGCTGTTATAGCATTTTTTGGGAATTGGGCATTGGAGGCACAGCCTCCGGGTATGTGTTCCCAGGCATAGCCTGGAAGGAGTATCCATTACCCATTACCCATTACCCATTACTAATGACTAATGACTGCCGACACTGCTGTTAAATGCGAAAATAAGATATTGCTGCCGATCGCAATTAAAATTACGCCTCCGAGGAACTCTATTTTATTTCCAAATAAGTTGCCGCACTTGTGACCGATAAACACGCCAGCAAATACGACCAAGAAAGTAATAAATCCGATCGCACTAACGACAGGGCCGATCGAAGTTTTTAGCACTGCAAATCCGAGGCCAACTGCGAGGGCATCGATACTCGTCGCCACTGACAGCGTTATCAAAGTCCCCGTATCTAAGGGATTAAACTTTTTCTCGCATTCTTCGCTTTGCAGCGATTCATAAATCATTCTACCGCCAATGAAACTCAAAAGCCCAAAAGCTATCCAATGGTCGATCGGTGTTATCAAAAAACTAAAACTAAGACCTATTAACCATCCTATTACGGGCATTAAAGCTTGAAAAACTCCGAAAAATAAGGCAATTTTTAAAGCTTTATTGACCTTCATGTGTTTGATTGCTAAACCGCTAGAAACAGCAACAGCAAAAGCATCTGCTGCTAGTCCCAAGGAAAGTAATATGGTAGTGGCTGCATCCATTTTTGTAAATTGTTAGATGTTATAGGTAAAGTGTTCCTCTTGACTGTTTTACTTTACACTAAATTTTGATAAACTTGCGGTTTTTTCATATTTGATTCATTTTTAAATCACATTGGTTTCATAATTGACGGTGTTCAAAAGCTCAGGGCTTATCTGTATGATAATGAACAATTATGAGCTACAGTTCTGGACGCAAAAAGTGGTTTTACGTGCTACTTATAGCGGTGTACCCGATCGCCATAAGTAGCACCCTAAATATAGAGGTTCTGCGTTCAGGACTGAACTAAGCCCAGGCGCATCTAAATTTTAAAGTCAAGTTTGATGAAATTCTGGTGGGGTGTCCCGCCCCCCGAAAAATACAGCGCAAGATGCCCGACAGCTTAGCAGTTAACGCTTCGATAAATTGAAATAAAAACTGGGCGATGGAAATCGATCCGACGCGGACGAAGAGGGAGGCAAAAGCATTCATCATTTACGATGCTCGATCGACTGTTAAAATTTTCAATTAAACGATCGGCAATTTGACTATAAACTCAGCACCGCCCCCAGTTTGAGATTGAACCGGAGATTCAACTTTCAGGCTGCCGCCGTGCAATTCTACAATAATTTTATAGCAAACCGACAGATCCAATCCTGTAAACTTATTAAATAATTTAGTATGACCAAACTGGTCAAATATTATGTGTTGAATTTCCGGCGGAATTCGGGACCCGTTGTGGGCGATCGATACTGCAATACACCTGCCTGGAGAATCCTCGACAATATTTGTTTTAATTGTAATAATTTGAGCATAGTTTTCAATACTGTTAACAGCATCAATGGCATTGCTCAGGAGACTCGCGAATACCTGGCTCAGTTGAGCGGGATAACACAAAATTGGCGGCAGGTTGTTGTACTCCTTGACTACTAATATTTTTTTTTCCAGCCTGCTCGCTAGCAACAGCAAAATATTTTCGATGCTTTCATTAAGGTTGGCGTGTACTTTGTTGGCTTCGTCAGGAAGCGAAAATTTCCACAAAGCAAGGACTATTTGGCGAATGCGATCGGTTCCTATTTTCAAAAGATTGAGAATTTGCGGCAACTCTTGGCTAATAAAATCTATGTCGCCAGCCTGTATCTCTTTGGCAATTCGCGGCACGGGTTCGGGATATTGTTTGCGATAGAGGCGAATTATATTAAGCAAATCTTTGATATAATCGTTGAGGTGAAGCACGCGGCCGTAAATAAAGTTAATCGGGTTATTAATTTCTTGGGCAACTTCGGCTGCTAGTTGACCGACAATAGCCATTTTTTCGCTTTGTACTAAATGCTCTTCATTTCTTCTGAGTTTGGCTAATACTTCTTCCAAAAGTGTGAGTTTTTCTTGAATTTGCCCGTGGAGTTGGGATTGGGAAATTGCGATCGCCAGCGAGTCTGCAATTGCTTCCAAAACTTCCACCTCGTCGGGAGTCGCAAACCGCCGGTTTGCACAGGCGAACAGATATCCGAGCCGATTAGTCTGAGTCAGTACGGGTACTGCTGCGTAGTGGCTGTTTGTTAGTTCGATATAGGCGTGTTCCTGAGACGTTCCCCTATCAGGGGCGACGGTTTTATATAGCAGTATCGTTTCGCAGCGGTGGAGGCGTGCAGCTAAATCTCCAGAGGGCCCTCCTGGAACGCCGAAGATTCCCAAGCGCCCGGGCAAACCTTCCCGGCAATATTCCCAGCTAAATTCTAAAGTATCTTGTCGGGGATCGTACCATCCGAAAATTGCTCGATCGAGCTTCAGCAAAGTACCGAGTTCGTCTACTGTAGTTTGGAGGATGCGATCGAGGTGCAAACAAGCGCGAATGCGGCCTGTCAAGCGGTGGAGAAGGGCTTCTGTGCGAGTGCGGCTGCAATTTAGGGCAAACAGCTTGAGTGCGGCAATTGCTGCGAAAATAGCTGCTGCGGCAAGTACGGCGGCGGCTACTGCTAGTAGATTGAAGGGGAGCAGTTGTTTTTCGAGATTGTCGCGGGGAATTACGAGGGCGATCGACCATTCAGCTTGTTCTAAAGGAAGATAGGCAACATAAACTCTGGTGTCGTTGATTTTAGTCAGCAAAATGCCAGTTTTTTGATAAACCATCTCCCGGGCTACATTCGCCAAATTAGCATCTGCAGACTCTAAAAGACTGGGAGCCGGCTTGTCGATATTTCCGATTAACCCAGCGTTGGGATGGACAATCGGCACTCCTTGAGAATTGAGAACAAAAGCGTAAGTTCCTGGGCCGTATTCCAGCTTTCCTACTACTTCCGCAATTCGGTCGATGCTAATGACCCCGTTCATTACTCCGATCGGCTTTTCTGCTGTTTTATAAATAGAATTTGCCGAATTTGACCACACCGGAGCCGAAATCGGAACAATACTTTGTTTTTTGAGCGTGCGAGAAATGGTAGGATCTGAAACATAGACTTCCCCAGCCATTGCCTTTTTGAAGTGTTGGCGGTCGCTGACATTAATCAAGGCTTTGCCTACTTTTGTGGTGAAATAAGAACCGTCGGGAGCTATTAATGCGAAATGCTGGAATTTTTCCAGTCGAATTACTTCGGATTTTAAATAAGGCTCTGCCACTGACCAATTCATCGAACGAACGGGAGGAGTGTGGGCGAGGAGTTGGATCTCAGCCTTTCTAGTGCCGAGCCACCGATCGATATTGTTCCCGCGCTCCCTAACTTCTAACAAAGCATTTCGCTCTAAATTGTTGATAATCAAGCGACGAACGCTTTGATAGCTGATACAACCAGTGATGCTAGCTGCCAGAATTGTTACGCCCCAAAGTAACAGCGCAGTTTTGTAGGGAAGAGGGTATTCGCCCTTAAATCCCGCTGGCAATAGTCGAGTTAATTTCCACCACTTAACTCTCGCAAAGCTTCCCATTGTTTGACTAATTTGTGAGATTGAAATTCTCAGATCACCTGCGATGTAGTCCCAGCCTGCCAATAGTCTGAAACTACGAGCATTGAATAATTGCGGGAATTTTGGAATTTTTTCCCGCCGGCGGGTTCACACTGTTAAACTGCCATAAAAAATTTTACTATATTTTTTATTATTTAGAATATTTAATCGACAATTTAAGAGTTTTCTTAACACTCCTTAATAATTTATGTTAATTAGGTGATGTGCGCAGGCATCATTCTACGTTGAGATGTTCGGCGTTTGTGTTATGAGGTAAGGTACACACACAGGCGGTACACCCTACTTTCAAATGTTTGGGGTTAGTCTTAATATTGAAATATTAAAAGCTTTTCCCTCATTAATGAATGAAAAGCTTTTTAAATTTTTAATTCACATCTCAAAACTCAAAACTATTTTCCCCGCATCCGCTGACTGAGGCGCTGCTAAATAGCCTCAGTTGCGCGATTTGTTTAAAGAACTTTGTGAGTGTGTTCGTGCTGTTTCACATTGTCTTCAGTGCGAATAACGCGCTCGGAGTTGAGGACTCTTTTGCGTTCTAAGGAATAAGTAAAGTCGTTGCGAACGGTTCCCAAGGGAATGTGAAGTTGAGCTTGGGGGCGGATTTTGTAAGTGCGGGCAGCGGAAATCGCCCGAAAGCCAAATTCTTCGCTAAACTGAGCTGATGTCGGGAATTCTGGCAACATTTTTGGTGATTCGCCATCGAGCACTGCTCCCAAAGTCGTCCCGCAAGCCATTAAATAGGATGTGGGAATTCCCTTGACAATTGCTTCCAAAGCTGCTGAGGGAATAGCTTCGATTACTTGCACTTCAAAAACTTCGCCTTCTTCTTTGATGAAGCAGGTAGCTACACCGACTGCTATGTAGTCGTCGGTGCAGAGATCCGGAGCGTTGGGATAAACTGTTGCAGTCGTCATAAGAAAAGCTTGGTAGTGTGGAAACCGGGAACGAGAAATTAAGGGATTTGAAATTTGAGATTTTACATTTTTTCCACGGTTTTTTTCGGGGATTTTACGTGGAAAATCTCAAACTGGCTGTTCTAATACCTAAAATTTTTGGGTTAAGCTCCGAAGAGCCGATCGCACGATTGTGTCGATCGTACCACATCAAGGTAAATGCCGGATGATTCGGCAAGGATTTCCCGCCGCCACGACGTTTGCGGGAATATCTTTGACAACGACACTGCCTGCACCGATCGTGCTATTGTCGCCAATAGTGACTCCTGGACAAATAATACTGCCGCCGCCAATCCAAACATTATTGCCAATATTAATTTCAGCGGCGAGTTCTAGGCCAGAAACTCTAATTTCTGGGTCTGTGGGGTGAAGAGCGGTGTAAATTTGGACGTTGGGCCCGCACAGTAAATTCTCGCCGATGCTAACTCGATTGCAGTCGAGAATCACGCAGCCAAAATTCATATACAATCCGTTTCCAGCATAAATATGGCTGCCGTAGTCGCAGTAAAAAGGTGGCTCGATTTCAACTTTCGGCCCGACTGCACCGAACAATTCCGCGATAATTTCTAACCGTTTGTCTGGTTCGTCTTCGCGGGTAGAATTGTAGGTTCTGGCGAGGCGGCGGGCTCGCCGGCGCTCTGAAATCAATTGCTCGTCTGCAGCTAAATACAATTCGCCGGCGAGCATTTTTTGTTTTTCGGTTTTTTCCATAAGAATCGGCGGTTGTAACCGCCACTATACAAAGTTTCGCCCGTTTCTAAGAGACTGAAGAATAATCTAGGGTGCGTAGCGCGCACCTTATCGCTATAATTAGCGCGTCAAACCATTTTTTGATTTTGCAGCCTAGATTTAGGGGCCGGGTTTCGACTGCAAACAAACGGCTAAATCCAGTTTGGTTAATTGCTCAAAAGCTCGATCGATCGATCCTTTGGAGCGCAAAAAACCAGTATTGGCAGCGGGGCAAATATATTGCAGAGTGGAGGGCGAAAATCGATCGATAATTGACTTAACGCTGTTAATTTGCCGGGGCCAGTGAAAAGTTTTTGCCGTCAATAGCGGTACTGGGGCAGCTTCTCGGTTGGGGAGCAAGTGTCTGCCCGAAAACAGCACTCCGCCGCTGCCACTATCATAAAGGCAAGACGAACCTGGAGAATGGCCTGGAGTCCAAAATGCTTTTATTCGATCGCTCACCGCAAATTCTCGCTCAAAAACCGTCACCTTCAATCCCGGCAGCAAATAAGCTTCCTGCTCTTGAATCAGGATATCGCACCCCGTGGCTTCCTGAATCTCCCGCGCCTTGCCGATAGCGCCGCGGTGGGTGAGAAACAGCAGTCGCACACCGCCGCGCGCGAGCAAAAAGGTTTGGTTAATCTCATCCCAAGCGGGACAATCCACCAGGATGTTCGATTCGTTTTCTACAATGAAATAAGCTGTTGCACCCAGGGTATCCCGGTTAGGCGGGAAAGCAAAGATATTGTCCAGCACGGGTCTGGGCTGTTTGGAGACTGAACTCTGTTGTTTCAAGGAAGTATTTCAGAAGGGAATGGGATAAATATTATGTTGTTTTTACTATGGTTGTTCGTATTGGGGCTGATCTCGTACTACTTGTTGCAGAACGGCATCAGCCGCATCACCCGAACTCCGGTATGGCTGCTGTGGCTGGTAATGATGGCGCCGCCGTTGATTTGGAGCGGTTGGGTTTTAGTTAACGGTACGAGCAAAAAAGTACCGCCGGAGTTAGTAATTATACCTTTTCTGGTTTGCCCTTTTTTGTATTGGTTTTTGGTACAGTTGGGGCGCAAGAAAATTACCGCCGAAACTGCTGAGCAGGTAGCAGACTCTGCGAATGAACCTGCAAAGCCAAAACCGCCCGTGCGCCCGATCGACGCAGCAGAAGAAGCGAGTTTGCGCGATTGTTTTCCTTGGTCAATTTACTTTTTGCGAGATTTGGAATTTCGGCCGCAGGCTGTAATTTGTCGCGGGCAGTTGCGCACGAACCCGGAGGCGGCTTATCAGGCAATTCGGGAGAATGTGGAGAGGCTTTTTGGCGATCGCTTTTTAGTAGTATTTCAAAACAGCTTGAGCGGTCAACCTTTTTTTGCCATAGTGCCCAATCCCAGCCACCAATCAGGAGAAACTCCTGTCAAAACCGAATCTGTAACCCGGCCTTTTTTCGCATTAGCTTTGCTGCTGATCACGGTGTTTACGACGACGCTTGTCGGGGCGCGAATGGCGGGAGTTACTGAACAAGCTTTGCAGTCCAACCCGTCACTATTGCTCCAGGGTTTGCCATACTCGCTGGCTCTCATTACAATTTTGGGAATTCACGAATCCGGCCACTATTTAGCTGCCCAATTTTACAAAATTCGCACGACTTTGCCTTATTTTATTCCGATTCCTTTTTTCTTGGGAACTTTTGGCGCCTTCATTCAAATACGGAGCCCAATTCCCAACCGCCGAGCTTTATTTGATGTTAGCATTGCCGGGCCCCTTGCGGGTTTAGTTGCGACAGTGCCATTATTAATTTGGGGTTTGGATCATTCGACAATTGTACCGCTCTCTGACAAGTCGGGAATGTTAAATTTTGAGTCTTTCAAACCCAATTTTTCGCTGCTGATGACTCTCTTGAGCAAGTTAACCTTGGGCGGTGCTTTGAATGCGGAAACTGCGATCGATTTGCATCCGGTAGCGGTGGCGGGTTATTTGGGTTTGATAGTGACGGCGTTTAATTTGATGCCCGTGGGACAACTCGATGGCGGGCACATCGTGCACGCGATGTTCGGCCAGCGAGCGAGTATGGCGATCGGGCAAGTTGCTAGACTTTGTATGCTGCTGCTTTCTTTTTTGGAACAGGGTTTGCTGCTGTGGGCGATTATTTTGTTCTTGACGCCACTCAACGATGAACCGGCCTTGAATGATGTCAGCGAATTGGATAATCGGCGGGATTTTTTGGGGTTGCTGGCGATCGGGCTTTTGTTAATGATTTTGTTACCTGCGCCCAGGGTACTCCTGGAGTGGTTAAATGTTTAGAAGAAACTTCGGCAACGGATTCGCAAGGCGGATTTAACGACTTTAACGGATTTAATTAACGGATTGATGTTGAAGTCCGAGGGAAGAGAGAAGAAGTAACAAAAGAAAGGTTGAAAATTTATGCAAGGGTTGCTATACAAGCGAGTTTAGCGTTTCTCTACTCGCTTTCGATCTCGAAGTAATCTTCATTTTCACCGACTTATCTGAGAAAGATGTCTTACAAATCCTTTACTTTCCAACAGTTAAAAGAGCGGTTTGGATTGGAGCCGTCACTGGGTTCTATTCTGAGTGCTAAGGTTATTCCTTTAGAACCCTCCGAATGGCTTTGGAGAACCCTAGAAATTAGTTCTAACACTGCTGTGACAACTGCAAAAGAACGTTCGGAACGGATTATTTCTCCTATTTTGTTAGAATCTAGAGAAAGGAACAACCGACAATTTTCTATCTTTTCCGGCTGGTCATTTGATGTAGATGTCGATCGGGGATTGAATGGAGAATGCGATTTTATACTGTCTTCCGTACCCTTTGATTTTGAAATTAAGGTCCCCATTTTTGCATTGAGAGAAACGAAAGGCGGAGAAATAGAATCGTGTCTCCCGCAGTGTGCCGCACAAATGGTGGCCGCTCAGCTATTTAACGAAGGCGAACACAATTCACTACCTGCCGTATTTGGCTGCGTAACTACTGGCGTTGTCTGGCGGTTTCTTAAATTAGAAGGAAATAATTTAATTATTGATGCTGATGTTTATTGTCTCGATAATGTCCCAATGATTTTAGGTGTTTTGCAAAGAATTGTTAATTCATACTAATAATTTAAATTTTATAATAAAAGAGGTTAAGTATTGAGAAATTTCGTCGTTCCTACAAACTTAATTATATTTTATTTCCGGATGCGAAAGCGAAAAAGTTTGACCGCAAATCAAATAATATAGCTGTACCAATGATCGCAATTACTCCCGAACAAACAGCGCTAATTCCGATTTATCGCGAGAAGTGGCGGCAAATTGGAGTTTCGATAAAACCAGTCGATCGCCCGCAAGCTACAGCCGCCATCAACACCGCCTACAACATCATCGGCTTTCCTGAACCGGAAATTATTTTCTGTGACAGCCCTTACATAGCTTTGCAAGCTTTTGAACCGCTAAGGATAAGCGATTCTGGTCTAGGAACGGCCAGCGAAATCAGAAACAAAATTCATAATGAATTGTACGATATATTAAGAAGTCAACTCAGCAGAGAACTGGAAAATAAAATTTACAGCAAACTGTATAACCCGCTGTACGCTCAACTGATGAATCAACTGCACGTTCATGTTAAAGACGAAGTTTACGTCAAATTAGCAAGGAAGTTGGGCGAGAGATTTCAGAAAATTTTTATCGATCAGACTTATCATAATAACAGCATAGTTTCCGAACTCTCAGCCTGTCACGGAAGTTGGGTGGATTTTTGTATTGGCGTGTTAAGTTTGGAGTACGATCGCTCTTTATATTCAGCTTTTCAATCCTTAGTGGAAAAGTGCGGCTGGATTTACCCGTTTGAGAAAAAGTGCTTTGTGTGCGATCGCCCGCGACAACTTCATTTTGACAGCGAATATTTGCTCCACGCAGAAGGTCAACCAGCGATCGAATTTGCTGACAAGTTCAGCGTATACTGTTATCGCGGCGTGCGACTGCCGGAAACAATCGGTCAAGTTCCGCCTCAGTCTTGGCAAGCTTCATGGCTGTTAACAGAAGATAATGCCGAAGTGCGGCGAGTTTTGATTCAGGCGATCGGCTATCCGAGAATTTGTCAAGAATTGCAAGCAACTCAATTGGATACTTGGCAAGAATATACTTTGTTGAAAATTGAGAATAATATTGACTTAGAGCCAATTTATTTGTTAAAGATGACTTGTCCGAGTACGGGACACGTTCACGTTTTACGAGTGCCGCCAGAAGCGCGATCGGCTAAAGAAGCGATTAGCTGGGTAAATTGGGGAATAGATCCCGAAGAATTTCAAGTGCAAACTTGACCGGAAAGTTTAGAGTGTTGAGTGCGCTAGTTGACAGTTAAAGAATTACAGCGCCACAAAAACAGCGTTCTGCACAAGTCCAGAACAATTAAAAAATGTAGATTTACAGCCCGCACTTGGTACTATGTACTCTGGCAGCTAAAACCCACAACTTCAAATCGACATGAGCCAGCATTCAGACCGCATTGCCCCTCACGGCGGCATCCTGGTCAACCGCATTGCCACACTAGACCAAAGACAAGAATTTTTCGACAAAGCAGAAGTATTGCCGCGAGTTCAGCTTTCGGATCGATCGATCTCCGACCTGCAAATGATCGCCATCGGCGCCCTGAGTCCCCTCAAAGGGTTCATGAACGAAGCTGATTATCGATCGGTCGTCAAACAAATGCGCCTCTCCAACGGCCTCCCTTGGTCGGTTCCCATCACCCTCTCGGTAACAGAAGCAGTTGCCGATACCCTGAAAGCAGGAACTTTAGTGCGCCTCGACTCGCCGGCGGGCGAATTTGTCGGGCTCTTGGAACTCGCAGAAAAATACCGCTACAGCAAAGAAGAAGAAGCCCTCAACGTCTACCGCACCGACGACCTCAAACACCCGGGCGTCCAAGTAGTAGACAAATCCGGGCCAGTTAACCTCGCAGGCGACGTTTGGCTGCTGGAACGCGAACTAGATGTCCGGTTTCCCCAATACCAAATTGACCCGGCGAAATCGAGACTGCTGTTCAAAGAAAAAGGATGGAAAACCATAGTCGGTTTCCAAACCAGAAACCCGATCCACCGGGCGCACGAATACATCCAAAAATGCGCCTTAGAAACAGTAGATGGCTTGTTCCTGCACCCGCTAGTGGGGACGACAAAAGATGACGATATCCCCGCTGACGTGCGGATGCGCTGCTACGAAATTCTGTTAGAAAAATACTATCCAAAAGACCGCGTAATTTTGGCAATTAATCCGGCGGCGATGCGCTACGCCGGGCCGCGAGAAGCAATTTTTCACGCTTTAATCCGCAAAAACTACGGCTGCACTCACTTTATCGTCGGGCGCGATCACGCTGGAGTTGGCGATTATTACGGCACTTACGATGCCCAATACATTTTTGACGAATTTGAGCCGGGAGAATTGGGAATTGTGCCGATGAAATTCGAGCACGCTTTCTATTGCACGCTGACGGAACAAATGGCTACAACTAAAACAAGTCCCAGCACTCCCGAACAGCGGGTGCATTTGTCGGGAACCAAAGTGCGGGAAATGCTGCGCGCTGGAAAATTGCCGCCGCCGCAGTTTTCCCGGCCGGAAGTCGCCGCCGAATTAGCCAAGGCAATGAATATTTTCAATTACGAGATTTAAACGTTGAACCTTGGTGCGGGCGGTATTTTGAATAGTTTTTAATTTTGAGTTTTGAGTTTTAAAGTGGAAATTTTAAACTTAAAGCTCAAAAGTTAAAACTTAAAAACTCTCTTAATACTAAACATTTACAATCTAATTAATTTCCCTCAAATTATTGAGAGGAATTTAACTTAAAATTCAAAACTTAAAATTAAAAGCTATTTAAAAATGGGACTGAAGCGGCGGGAATTTTTGCAGCAAGCTGGCCGAGTGCTAGCCGCCATCGGAATCAGCGAGACTTTGTGGCTGCGGTTGGGCGATCGCTACCTCGAAGCCTTAGCCCAGCCGACAGCGAGGAAATTGGCTTTGTTGGTTGGCGTTGACAAATATCCAGACTCGCCCCTCCACGGCTGCGTCACGGATGTGGAATTGCAGCGGGAATTGCTGATATATCGGTTTGGGTTTGCGCCGTCGGACATTCTGACTTTGACTGACGCTCAAGCTACGAGGGACAATATCGAGACGGCTTTTGTGACTCACTTGAGCGGACAAGCAAAACCCGGTGACGTGGTAGTTTTTCACTTTAGCGGCTGCGGTAGCCGAGTCAGTTTGGCCGAGTCTCCCGGAATAATGCAAAACAGTTTGGTGCCGGCGGATGATGTTTTGCCGCTGTTAGCAAACCGGGCGGTGAACGATATTTTAGAGGAAACGCTGCTGCTGTTGGTGCGATCGCTCGCGACAGAAAATGCGATCGCCATCCTCGACACCAGCTACACCTATCCGGGTTCCCGCAAAAACGGCAACTTTCGCATTCGCTCCCGTCCCCGCCCCACCATCGGCGAGCCAAGCCTCGCAGAATTAACGTTCGCCGAAGGCCTCAAATCCAGCCCAAATCTCCGTCCGGCGGCCGTCGTACTTGCCGCGGGCGCGAATTCCCAACTCGCCGCCGAACAAGAGTGGAACGGATTTACCGCAGGTTTGTTTACCTACGCCCTCACCCAAACTTTGTGGTGGGCAACTCCGGCTAGCAGCTTCAGCGTCAGTTTCAGCCGCGCTGCGGGTACAGTCGAGCAAATGACGGGGTTATCGCAGGAACCGCAAATTCGCCATCACGATTTAACAGCGCCGCTGGCGGTGAATTTTTCAAGTTTAATGTTGAATTCCCCTGCATCTGACGGCGCTGTGACGGCGGTGGAAGAAGGCGGCAAAACTGTGCAGTTGTGGCTGGGCGGGTTGTCGCCGGGGGTTTTGGAGTGCTGCGCGGGTTCTGTGTTTGCTGTGGATTCTTCAGCGGGCGCGAGGCTTTTGCTGCGGGGACGTACCGGCCTCTCTGCTAAAGCCCAAGTTTTAGACAAGCCCGATCGAACAGACGGGCAATTAACAGCCGGCGAACTGGTGAGGGAAGAAATTCGGGTATTGCCGCGAAATATCGGTTTGACAGTAGCTTTGGACTCGGGTTTGGAACGCATCGAGCGCGTGGACGCCACCAGTGCTTTCTCGACTTTGCCGCAACTTGCGGCCGTAGGGAGCGAGCAACCGGCTGACTGTCGGTTCGGCAGAGTCCCGGAAACGAGTTTAGCCGAAACAGTCTCGCCTCACGAGCCTGGTTTGATACAAAGCCGTTACGGTTTGTTTTCTTTGGCTCAAATTCTGATTCCCGATACTCAGGGCGATGGGGGAGAAGCCGTCAAGGTGGCGGTGCAGCGCTTGACTCCGCAGTTAAAAGCACTGCAGGCGGGGAAGTTGCTGCGGCTGACAGTCAATGAGGGGTCTTCGCGCCTGAAGGTGCGGGCGGTTCTGGCAACTCTCGCACCGCAAGCGCGGACTGTGGCGCAGCGAGAGCCGGTGCGGGCCGGCGGTGATTATCGGCTGGAACCGCTGAGCGGGGAAAGTGAGAAATCGGTCGGGGATTATATACCAAGTGTGGAAAAAGGCAGCAGCCTTCAGTACGGTTTGTATAACGACAGCGATCGCCCGGTTTACTTTGCGGTGTTTTGCACGGACAGCGCGGGACGGCTGTCCGTGCTCGGCGCTGAGGGTGAAATGTCGCGGGCGATCGCTCCTGGGGAGAATTTGACTGTGCCGGCGGCTGGGGCGATCCTCTTCGAGGGCTTCGCTAACGGGTGGGCGGTATCTGGGCCGATCGGACTTGCGGAAATTATGGTTATATTTAGTGAGAATCCCTTCGCTCAAACTCTGGCTGCAATAGAAGCCGAAATGCCACAAACGAGGGATGCCCAGTCAATTCGAGTGTTGTTGAATCCTTTAAATGTGGCGCGGGCGGTGCTCGAAGATTTGCACGCGGCTAGCATTCCGGGGGTGCAGAAAGTGGGGATATCGACGGATGATTTGGCTTTGGATGTGAATGTTTGGGCAACTCTGAGTTTTGTTTATCGGGTGGTTTAATTTGCTAATTGGGAATTGGGGAATGGGGCATTGGTAATTGGGAATTGGGAATTGGGCATTGGTAATGACAACAGTCAACCGTCAACAGTTAACAGTCAACTGATATCAATTCGGGCTGCGCCGGAATGATATAGAGGACACGGCAGTGCCGTTTCCCTACCGTGATTTATTGTAGGGACACGGCACTGCCGTGTCCTGATTTCGGGTTATATTAATTCCGGTGCAACCGGACTTGATATAACAACTAACAACCAACCAATAACACTAACTACTTAACTGCTGGCTGATAAACCTTTTCTACCATTTGAGCCAAGCGTTTCATTGCAGTTTCAATCTCATCATTTGTCGCCGTCAAACTGATACGCAAACACTCGTGTTTGTGCTGCCAATCTTCCCGCAAACCGGGGAAGAAAGAACTTCCTGGCACGACAATTACGCCGACTTTCTTCAACTCTTGATACAGTTCCCAATCAGTCATTGGCAAATCTTTCAGCCACAACCACGCGAAAATAGCTCCTTCGCCCCGGTGCAAAAACCACGGCAAATCCTTCGGCATTGCTTGTTCTAGAGTGCTTTCTACGATCGCAAATTTGCTTTGATAGTACGGCCGAATTACGTTGATGGAGATGTCGGCAAGAGCGCCGGAAGCAATGGCACGAGTTGCGATCGCCTGTCCGTATCTCGGCGAATGAATGCACATATTGGTCTGAAAACATTCTAATAGTTGAATGATTTTTTCATCGCCGATCGCAATTCCGATTCTTTCTCCCGGCAATCCGGCTTTCGACAAGCTCATGCAGTGTACGATATTGCCGCCAAAAATCGGCGTCATTTCAGTAAAATTCAAAGACGGGAAGGGAGGGCCGTAGGCGGAATCAACCAACACCGGCACGTCGAAAGCGGCCGCTAAATCGGCAATTTTCTTAACTTCGTCGTCGGTGAGAACGTTGCCCGTGGGGTTGCAGGGACGCGAAAAAATGACGCAACCGGTGGTTTGGTCGATCGACAGTTGGCTGAAATCCGGGCGGTATTTGAACCTGTGGGCGGCTGCATCAATATCGAGGGTGGGTTTGCAGGCGACTACCGCTTCGGGAATCAAGCTAACGCCGCCGTAACCCGTGTAGTCTGGGCTCAGCGGTAAAACAATTTTTTTAAGCTGTTTGCTGGTAGTGTACCCGCCGAAAGCGTTGGCTGCGTAGAAGTAGATCGATTGACTTCCGGGAGTAATTAGGATATTGCGATCGGTCAAATTCAGTCCGTAACGCTGGTTAAAATCCGCCAATACCGCATTGATAAACGGCTGATAACCTTGACTGGAACCGTACCGACAAACCACCTCGCCGTATTCCGGGCTAGCCAAAAGTTCCGCAGTGCAGTCGCGCCACAACTGTTCGACTTCCGGCAAAATCACCGGATTTCCGGCGCTCAAATTGATAAACTCCTGCCCGCTGCCGGCTCTGAGAGTTTCAATAATATCTTTCATAATTGCCCGAACTCCCGTGAGGTGGGACATCTGAGCGCCAAATTGAGTAAGGGCAGGGTTCATAGCAAATGCAGCGACAAATATAGAAGTTTACAGTTTACCCATGATAACTCCAGTCGCAGGCGTTAGCCTAGCTTGTCTGGGGCATGGGTTGTCGATCGAGCCTCTGACAAATTTAATAAACTCGATCGGACAGCATTTGTTTTTTCCCCTGTGCGCGCCCCGAGCCTAAGATTCTGAGCATTGGTGGATTCCTATCGATCGAACAGTGTTTTTTACCTGAAAATTCGCGAACAGGCAGTATGATCGAATTCAAGAGTTTTGGTGGGATTTCGCGCCGCGCCAGATGAATTTCCAATACTTGACAGCAACTATTGGGGAATCTAAGATTAGCAGCCAGACCCGAGCTCAACATAATTTTGTTGGCTCCGGTTACTGCTATAATTGCAGGATAAATCCAGCCTCAAAACTCAGATTTTTTGCTAGCTCATGTTCATGATTCGCGGTTTTTAGATTAGACAGCGGTGCATTTCATTATCAATCCGACTAAAGCCCAGATAGCTCGTAACCTCGACCTTTGAGTGGCGTTACACAACAAATACGTAAATTCCAACGCAAATTAACAGCCATAAAATTTTACAAAACAATGACACACTTTCCACTTACAGAATACGAGAAACTTACAGATCCTAAAGCCAAAGCAGTGTACGAAGAAATCTTGACAGACTTGGGGTTTGGCATTGTCCCCAACCTGTTTAAGTCAATGGCAATCAACCCTGACATATTAGAAGCAAATTGGAGAAAATTCCGGGGAACCATCCTGCAAGGAGACTTACCCCGCACCCTTAAAGAAATGGTCGGCGTCGCTATTTCTCAATCAAATAATAGCGAGTACGCTCTCCAAGTTCACCTGCACGGATTGTCAGCGTTGGGGATGAGCGAAGAAATCCTGCGAACCCTAGTCTCTGACTTTGCCAACTGCCCTTTGCCAAAACGCGATAAAGCCGTAATTACCTTTGGCTTGCTGGCTGCTACAAAACCCTTGGAAGTGACAGAAACTGATTACCAAAACCTGCGGGATTTAGGGCTAGATGATTCTGAAATATTTGAGATTATTGCAACAGCAGACTTGTTTAGCTTTGTCAACCGATATACCGATTCGATTGCCCTCGAAATAGATGCTTTGTAATCTATATTTTATACCCCTATTATGGGCGAGCGGCTAGAAGATCTAGATCGAGAAGAACTTCTGTTGACAGCCCGCCGTTTATTAGCAGAAGCTCAAGCGCTTTCCATCCGCATTTCCGCTGTCAATGAAGTTGCCACAGCGATTAACCGCACCCTAGATCTCAACCAGATTTTGCGGGTAGTAGGCAAGCAAGCCAAATGGCTGCTCGACTTTGAACACTGTAGCGTTTGCCTGCACAGCACTAACGCTTGCACGACCTTATTTGGCCCGCATATCCCTGTAGATATTGCAGCCCTCCCAGAGGGCAGCCCTATTAACAAGGCTCTCAAAACACGTCAACCTCAATTAATTCAAGAAGCGGGTGCTACTGCTATTTTATCCCCCTACGCTTCGCAAATTATAATTCCCTTGGAAAGCGAAGGTAAGGTTTTAGGGACAATTAATTTTGCCACAACCAAGCCGCGATCTTACACTGTAGAAGACTTGCGGATTGGCTATCTTTTGGCTTTGCAACTATCCTCAGCCATCCGCAATGCTGAGCGCTTTAAAGAGATAAATAGCCTGTATGCCGATCTCGATACCGAAAAGCACAAATCTGACCAGCTACTGTTGAACGTGCTGCCGGTTGAAATTGCCGAGGAACTCAAAAATAACGGCAAAGTGGAACCACTTTATTATGATTGCGTATCTGTTTTATTTACTGACTTTCAAGACTTTACTAACTTATCTGAACACATGACGCCGCGAGAGTTAGTTGACGAACTAGACTACTGTTTTTCTTATTTCGATCGCGTGATGGATAAATACTCTATGGAAAAACTGAAGACTATTGGCGACAGCTATATGTGTGCGGCGGGAATTCCTACGCCTCGCCCCACACACGCCTTTGACGCTGTACTTGCGGCCATAGAAATTCGACAGTTCATGGATTTGCGAAAAATGCAGAAAGTTCAACAAAATATTACTTATTGGGATATCCGCATTGGCATTCATTCAGGTCCAATACTTGCTGGGGTAATTGGCAATAAAAAGTTTGCCTATGATGTCTGGGGAGATACAGTTAATACTGCATCTCGGATGGAATCTTCCGGCGTAGCTGGAAATATCAATATCTCTCAAGACACGTTTGAATTAGTTAAAGATTTTTTTGAATGCGAATACCGAGGAAAAATTTATGCTAAAAATAAGGGCAACTTGGATATGTATTTGGTTCGCCATCTTAAATGATTTTTGAAATGGCTAATTACTAAGGGAGGATGGCTAACCGAGCTTTGATACCATGTTAAATTTTAGATTTTAGATTAGAAAATTGGGCATGACTGATGACTATCACGGTTGGGATCGCGGACCTAAAGTTGCATTCTCTTTAACTGGTGTTAGTAGAAATAAAACTCAACTATGAACGTAAAATATATTGCTCGCAGTTTTTGATCGGGAGATGGGTATTGTATCGCAGTGCCCCCAGGCTATATTAAAATGATCGAGTTGTAGATTTTAATTTTTAATTATTTATGCGTATTTGGCAAGCCGATTTCTACCGCCGCCCTGTCCAAGACGAAACTGGTAAACCACTGTGGGAACTCTTAATTTGCGACGAGGAAGGCAGTTTTCAATTTAGCGCTATTTGCAGCCAGGGGGCCGCAAATTCTAATTGGCTAGCCTCGCAGTTGCAGCAGCAAGCTCAAGCCCAAAATTTGCCCGACTTGATTCAAGTATTTAGACCTCAGTCTCTCAGCTTAATCGAAGCTGCGGGCAAAGTTTTGGGTGTCAAGGTAGAAGCGACTCGGCGCACTGCTGCTCTGAAATTGCTGCTGCAACAACGCGCAAAAGAATATTCGAGTATGCCTAATTATACAGGTGAAACTTACAGTGCGATCGCCCTCGACTCGCCGCCTCCCGTACCCTTACCGGAAAACCTCTGGGGGGATGGCTGGCGTTTTGCTTCCCTACCCGCCGGCGACATTGAAGATGCTTTCCAAGGGCGTCCCCTGCCAATTTTGGAAATGCCAGAATTGCTGTTACCGCTGAATTTGGGCTTGGCTTCCACAGTACCCGTACCGGGAGTTGTGATTGACGGCGGACGCCAGTCTATGCGGTTGGCTAGATGGCTTCAGGATGCCAAACCTTTTGCTTTGAATTATATCGCTGGAGAACCCGACGGATTGATATTGGAAGCTGGGTTAGTAGATAGGTGGATTGTGGCTACTTTTGAAGATAGCGAGGTGAAAGCAGCGGCCAAAATTTACCAACAGCGCAAGCAATTAAGTAAAGGATTACATTTTTTGTTAGTGCAGCCCGATGATAGCGGCATGACTTATACAGGCTTTTGGCTGTTGAATTTTGATCGATAAGATGTAAATAATATTATTTTTGATGTTGCTCAATCGCGCGCCGAAAAATAGTAAAATACAGCCCGAACTCAGTTCCAGGAGATACAGACTAAAACACAACTTTTAAAACAGTTTCTGGAGCTAGCAAGAGATCGTGCAGCAAATTTATTCTACAACTAAAATCAATCCGTTTTGGATACCCTGACACACTCGGTTGATGTGAACATGATCGTTTTGGTCGATCCCGTCGAGGACTGCTGACTTCAGCAGTCGTCTGTCAAGGGGGGTAATTTGGCGAAAAGCAAAGATGCGCTGGACGATCGCTTCGATCGAGATTTTGGGGAGATTAGCAGAGCTGACTGTCATGGTCTTAACACGCTAAAAGTAGATAACAGAACTGTGTAGCTTTATTTTTAAAGATTTCGTGAAGTCATACTGTGATTAATATCACATACTTTATGTGACAATATAGTGTATGTCGGGTGACTTTTGTCACGAAATCTTCAATTATTTTTACGCCAACTTAACGGTGGCCCGATAAAATCACTCTTGTAAAACTCAGGTAGAGGGTAAAAATGGCACAAGCAAAAATCGGAATTATCGGCGGCAGCGGTTTGTATAAAATGGAGGCCCTCAAGGATATTGAAGAGGTAAAAATTGATACACCTTTTGGAGCGCCATCGGATGCCGCAATTGTGGGAACTTTGGACGGTACGCCTGTAGCATTTCTGGCTAGACACGGCCGCAACCACACTTTTTTGCCCTCAGAAGTGCCTTACCGGGCAAATGTTTATGCGATGAAGAGTTTGGGAGTGGAGTATTTAATCTCAGCGTCGGCGGTTGGTTCCCTGAAAGCTGAGGCGAAACCTTTAGATATGGTAGTACCGGATCAGTTTATCGATCGCACAAAAAATCGAGTTTCTACCTTTTTTGGAGAAGGAATTGTTGCTCACATCACATTCGGCGATCCGGTTTGTGGCGAATTGGCTAAAGTGTTAGCAAGTGCGATCGAATCCTTGAACCTCACCGAGGTTACCTTGCACCGGGGCGGCACTTACGTCTGCATGGAAGGCCCCGCATTTTCCACAAAAGCAGAATCCCACCTTTACCGCAGTTGGGGGGCGACAGTCATCGGGATGACAAATTTGCCGGAAGCAAAATTAGCCAGAGAAGCAGAAATTGCCTACGCAACTTTAGCATTAGTTACTGATTATGACTGCTGGCACGAAGATCACGACAGCGTAACCGTAGAAATGGTAATAGCAAATTTGCACCGCAATGCAGAGAATGCTCAAAAAGTCATTCAAGAAACAGTCCGTAGACTAACAGAAAATCCCCCCGTATCTGATGCACATTCAGCTTTGAAATATGCAATTCTGACTCGGCTGGATCAAGTGCCGGCTGCAACTAAGGAGAAAATGGGTTTGTTGTTGCAGAAATATTTGTAGCGAATAGGGCATCGGGGGCCCCATCGCCTAAAAGCATGGGGCATTCAATCTAATTGAGTACGATTAGCCTATGCTAGACAACTAACCGATCGCCAGATTCGGGTAGTGAAAATTAGTAAAATATATTAAAATAAATAGAGCGCTTATCCAAGGAGTCTAAACAATGAGTAACTCTGATACTACATGGTCTGCTGATGGTAGAAACATTCCTAATATTGCACCTCATACTAAAACTAAGCATTTATTAATAGAGCAATATGTTACAGATTTAATTTGTACGCTTTATGGGACAGGAAAACATGGCGTCAAAACTTTTACTATTGTTGATGGTTTTTCTGGAGGAGGTATTTATAACGATCGAGAATCACATAATACTTGGCAGGGTTCACCTATTCGCTTAATAAATGCCGTGAGAGAAGGTTATTTAAAATCACAAAGGACTTATCCTTTAGATGTAAAGTTTATTTTTATAGAAAAAATAAAGAGCATTTAAAATGTCTTAAAAATGTTGCTATGTGCCAAGCAGGATTTGAAGAGTTATTGGATGAACAAATACATACTTTTACAACGGAATTTCCTAAAGGAATAGGCAAACGAATAGAACAGTGTGAATTTATTAGTGATGAATTTGAAAACCAGGTTAATTATTGCGTTTTTCACGGTGAACAAAGAAGAGGTCATTCTTTATTCTTTCTAGATCCTTATGGATATCTTAATGTTTCTATGGAAAGCTTTAGAAAAATAAATAGCTTGAACAAATCGGAAATAATATATACACTTATGGCTAGAGATATTGAAAGATTTGTAATTGACAAAAATGGTAAAGAAAGAGAAAATTTTTATAAAAAACTTGAAGCAGAAGATTATTTTAAAAATTTAGAAAAATTACAAGGTTTTGGTAGGGAGGCAAAATTTCGAGATGAATCAATGAGATTATTTCGAGAGAAAGGAAATGCTAAAAAAGTTTTCACATTTGCAATGATTCCTACTAAATATAAAAGAGTTTTATACTATTTAATCCATATTTGTAGTCATTTAAGAGCTTTAGAAGTTATGAAAGATAGTAGTTGGTTATATAACAACATTAATTATCAATATAGCAATCCTAAATGATTTTCTCTATCTAGCTCAATCCTAAATGATTTTTTCTGTGTAAGTATATTGACGTATT